>CAZVXR010000026.1:0-7295 GCA_964630865.1 uncultured Pirellulales bacterium
ACATCTATCCGGCGGTCGGCGACGATAATGTTGACCTGCTGGACTTTGCCCTGCTTTCCCAGGTTTGGATGGAACCGTAGTCCCGCATACCAGCACCTCGCCGTTGTGGTTTTCGAGCAATATCCTGTCAAAATGGCATATAAGCGAATTTGGCGGTTTTCTTTAACTCTATTTTAGACAGTCGGTTATCGTTCATCCCGTCGGCGGCACAGGGTTTGCACCATTATGGGGTGTTGTGTGGAGAAATGCACAATAGAAGGGAAAGAACGATATGAAATTTGATAAATTCACGGTCAAAGCTCAAGAGGCGATGGCCACCAGCCAGCAGCTTGCGATGGCCCGTAGTCATACGACATTAACCCCAATCCACTTGCTCAGCGCCTTGCTGCAGGATGAGGATGAATTGGTCAGTCAGATTCTCAAGAAAATCGGCTCCAATGTGTCGCGGATTCAAGATATGGTGGAAAGTGAACTCAATCGTCTGCCCAAAGGTTCGGTCGGCAGTCAACTGATGCCCGATCCGGTATATGCCCAGATTATCCTCGACGCCCAGAACCGCGCCGACAAGATGGGGGATGACTATCTCAGTGTCGAGCATTTGCTGTTGTCTTTGGCAGAGATTAAAAGCGATGCCAAGGAGATTCTCAGTGTCAACTCCATCGGCGTAGAGCAAATTGAGTCGGCAATCAAAGAAATTCGCGGCGGGTCGAAAGTAACCGATGAATCGCCGGAAAGTAAATATAAGGCATTGGAGCGATTTGGGATCGATTTAATCGACATGGCCCGCAAAGGCAAACTCGATCCGGTCATCGGCCGGGACGATGAGATTCGGCGATGTATGCAGGTATTAAATCGGCGAACGAAAAATAACCCCGTCCTGATCGGTGAACCCGGCGTAGGCAAAACCGCCATCGTCGAAGGACTCGCCCAGCGCATTGTCGCAGGCGATGTGCCGATAGGGCTTAAAGACAAAAAGCTCATCGCGCTCGATATGGGGGCCCTGATTGCCGGAACAAAATTCCGCGGCGAATTTGAAGAACGGTTCAAAGCGGTCTTAAAAGAGGTCATCGGCTCCGATGGGCAGATGATTCTGTTTATCGACGAATTGCATACCATTGTCGGTACTGGCAAGGCCGAAGGGTCGGTTGATGCGGGCAATCTGCTGAAGCCCTCGCTGGCTCGCGGCGAATTGCGATGCATCGGTGCAACAACGCTCGATGAATACCGCAAGTATGTCGAAAAAGACGCTGCATTAGAACGGCGGTTTCAGCCGATTATGGTTGACCCGCCGACGGTCGAGGAAACCATTGCAATTTTGCGGGGGCTCAAAGACCGCTACGATGCCCATCACGGGGTGCGAATTGCCGATGCAGCCCTGGTGGCGGCGGCAACACTATCAAATCGTTATATTGCAGACCGATTTCTGCCAGATAAGGCGATTGATCTGATGGATGAGGCGGCTTCGCGCCTGCGCATCGAAAATGATTCACTGCCGGCGGAACTGGATGATATTCGCCGCAAAATTCTGCAATTGGAAATCGAGTGTCAGGCGCTCAAGAAAGAAACGGATTCCGCCAGCGCCAAACAGCTTGCCAAATCACAAAAACAGCTTGCGGAACTAAAGAAACGCGACGCCGAATTATCATCGCATTGGGAAGCGGATAAAAAGGCGATTACAGGGCTTAAGGAACTCAAAGAAAAAATTACCGCCGCACAGACGGAATTTGAAGACGCCCAGCGAAAGGGCGATCTGGAGCGGGCTGCGCGGCTGAAATACGAGACTATTATTGGTTTACAAAAGCAGCTTAAAGCCGCCGAGGAAGCCCTGGTGCAGGCCGATGGCTCTATGGTTCATAATGAAGTAACCGAAGAGCATATAGCCCAGGTGGTCGGGAAGTGGACGGGGATTCCTGTGGCGCGTCTGCTTAGCGGCCAGCGTGAGCGTCTGCTGAATATGGAACAAGAGATTCGCGACCGTGTTATCGGGCAGGATGAAGCGGTAACGTCAATATGCAACGCGGTTAGGCGTAACCGTGCAGGTTTAGGCGATCCCAATCGGCCTATCGGAGTGTTCCTGTTTCTGGGGCCAACCGGCGTAGGCAAGACGGAATTGGCCAAGGCGCTGGCAGAGTTTCTGTTCAATGACCCGTCCGGGATGGTGCGTATTGATATGAGCGAATTTATGGAGCAGCACTCTGTTGCCCGACTCATTGGCGCCCCTCCGGGGTATATCGGTTACGAAGAGGGCGGGCGTCTGACCGAAGCGGTTCGCAGAAAACCGTATTCGGTGGTCCTGCTCGACGAGATCGAAAAGGCGCATCGGGATGTCTTTAATGTCCTGTTGCAAGTCTTTGACGATGGACGGCTGACGGACGGCAAAGGACGGACGGTCGATTTTAAGAATACGGTGATTATTATGACCAGTAATTTCGCCGGCCAGCAGATTATGGAGATGGGACAGCGACAAGGCGCCGAATGGGAAATTGAAGCTCAGGTCAAGGATGCTCTAAAGCAGTATTTTAGGCCGGAGTTCCTAAACCGCATCGATGAGACGATTATTTTCCATTCGCTGACACGGGAAAATCTTGAGAAAATTGTAGCTATTCAGTTGCGACATTTGATTGGACGGCTTAAAGAACGCCACCTGCATTTGGAAGTAACCGAGCGGGCGCAAAAACAGCTAATTGACGAGGGGTATGATCCTGTATTTGGGGCCCGTCCCCTCAAGCGGGTTATTCAGCAGCGGCTGGAAAATTCGCTGGCCAATGAGCTGATTGCCGGAAAGTTTGTCGAAAGCGACACGATTCGCATCGATGCGGATGGAAATATGTTCCGGTTTGAAAAAATTTAAGCTTTTATATGCAGTCTTTTTATTATTTTGGCAGGCTGGGATAAAAGTATCCCCCTTGTTTTGTCGATAGAAAGAGTGGATTTTTATGATAAAAGTTGTGGAAAGATGGGCAATGTGAGTTTTTGGGTTGAAACGACCGTTTTATCGGAGCGAACAAGCACTCGGATACGGTGTATAAACTCAGGGACAAATACAATTTAGACGCAGTTTAGGCAGCTTAGAATAAAGGATAAGATAATGTTTGAGCGTTTTACCGACCGGGCGAGAAAGGTTATGGCGCTTGCCAATCAGGAGGCACAGCGTTTTAATCACGAATATATCGGCACCGAGCACATCCTGCTGGGCCTTGTCAAAGAGGGCAGCGGAGTTGGTGCCCAGGTTCTCAAGAATCTGGACGTAGATATTAAGAAATTGCGTCTTGAAATTGAAAAATTGGTCAAGAGCGGCCCGGATATGGTTACGATGGGTAAGCTTCCTCAGACGCCGCGAGCCAAGAAAGTCATTGAGTTCGCTATTGAGGAAGCCCGTTCGCTAAATCATAACTATGTGGGTACGGAACATATCCTATTGGGTCTGCTGCGTGAAACCGAAGGCATTGCCGCCCAGGTGATGATGAATCTTGGGCTTAAACTCGAAGATGTTCGTCAGGAAGTATTGAATCTGCTCGGGGCAGGCGCCGAGGATAATACCGGTACTTTCCCTCCGATGGGAATGAAGATGAATCCTCCGACCAATGGACTTGGCAATGCCGCCGCCGCGGGCGTTAAGGGCAAGAGCAAAACTCCCGCGCTGGATAGTTTCGGCAGAGATTTGACGGAACTGGCGGCCAAAGGTGAGTTGGATCCGGTTATTGGCCGAAGCAATGAGATTGAGCGGCTGATTCAGATTCTTTGCCGCAGGACGAAAAATAATCCGGTGCTGCTGGGCGAGGCGGGCGTAGGTAAAACCGCGATTGTCGAAGGTCTGGCACAGAAAATTGACCAGCATCAGGTGCCGGAAATTCTGAAAGAAAAACGCATTGTGGTGCTGGACCTGGCGATGATGGTTGCAGGTACAAAATATCGCGGCCAGTTTGAAGAACGCATCAAAGCGGTTATCAATGAAGTCCGCCGTGCGGCCAACGTGATATTGTTTATTGATGAGCTGCATACGCTGGTCGGCGCAGGCGGCGCCGAAGGCGCTATTGATGCGTCGAATGTTCTTAAGCCCGCGTTAGCTCGCGGTGAGGTCCAGTGTATTGGCGCGACGACCTTTGATGAATATCGTAAATACATCGAAAAAGATGCGGCGCTGGAACGCCGCTTTCAGATGATTGCCGTTGAGCCGCCAAACAAAGAGGAGGCGGTACTGATTCTCAAGGGATTGCGTGACCGTTATGAAAAGCATCATCGTGTTAAATTCACCGATGAGGCGCTGTTTCAGGCGGTGGAATTATCGACGCGCTACATTTCCGGACGGTGTTTGCCGGATAAGGCTATCGACGTAATCGATGAGGCCGGCGCACGGGTGCGTTTGAAAAATATGAAATCACCGCCGAATTTATCTGAGTTTGAGTCGCGGGTGGAAAAACTGCAATTAGAAAAAGACGAAGCGGTGCGGAACGCCGATTATGAGCGTGCCGCGGCGCTGCGTGACGATATTCAGCGTATTCTGGATGAAAAGTCCGAGATTCAGCGTCTATGGCAGGAAAAAACCGATCAAGTGGTCGGGGATGTTGATGCCGAGGTGGTTGCTGAGGTGGTCAGCAAGATGACCGGCGTGCCGCTGACCCGGCTGGAAAAAGAAGAAGTGCAGAAACTGCTCGAACTGGAAGCGGAACTGCATAAAAAAGTGGTCTCGCAGGATGAGGCCATTAGTGCGGTAGCCAAATCGGTTCGCCGCAGCCGCAGCGGTCTGAAAGACCCGAATCGTCCGATGGGCAGCTTTATCTTCATCGGCCCCAGCGGCGTCGGCAAAACGCTGCTGGCACGGGCGCTGGCCGAATTTATGTTTGGCGACGCGGATGCGATGATCCAGATTGACATGAGCGAGTATATGGAAAAGCACAACGTCAGTCGTCTGATCGGCGCTCCTCCCGGCTATGTGGGCTACGAAGAGGGCGGTCAGCTTACCGAACGTATTCGCCGCCGTCCATACTCTGTGGTGCTGCTGGATGAAATCGAAAAGGCGCACTCGGATGTCTACAATATGCTCTTGCAGATTATGGAAGAAGGCCGCCTGACGGATTCATTTGGTCGGCATGTGGACTTTAAGAATGTTATTTTGATTATGACCAGCAATATCGGCGCCGATTTGATTAAAAATCAGTCGGGTTTCGGATTTGGCAAGCGCAGCGAGCAAGCCAACTATGAGAAGATGAAAGAGCTGTTGGACAAGGAAATCGAACGGCATTTCCGTCCGGAGTTCATCAACCGGCTGGATGGAATGATTGTGTTCCGTCCGTTAACGCGCGAAAACCTGCAGACGATTGTCGAATACGAGTTGAACAAGGTCTTCAAACGGCTGCTGGAACACGGGCTGCATCTGGAACTGGAAGCCAGCTCCAAGGAATTCCTGATCGACAAAGGCTACAATCCGGAATTCGGAGCCCGTCCGCTGCGTCGTGCGATTGAGAAGTATATCGAAGATCCGCTATCGGAAGACCTGCTGCGGGGTAAATTCAAAGACAAAAAGTTGATCCGTATTACCGTTCAGGATGAAGATAGTCTGAAATTTGAAGGCGTCGAAACCGACCTGAAACTGGATGATACGACTGTGGTTGTAACGCCGCCAGTTAGCGACGTGGTCGCAGCGAAAAATGGTTCAGAGGCGGCAGAATAATCTGGCGGCGCAGCAGACCCCCTCGAAAAAAAGGGAGTTTAAAGGTGACACTAACAAGGATGTTTGAATGAAAAAGGATTTTGCTCTCAACGACGCTTTTGCGGACTACTGCGGAATTGAATTGATTGACATTGGCGAAGGCTATGCCAAAACCCGTCTAACTCTGAATGCCACCCATCTGAATGGCTTGAAGATGCCGCATGGGGCTGCGCTGTTTGCCCTTGCGGATGTGGCTTTTGCGGCGGCGGCAAATTATGGGGGCGTACCTACCGTGGCGATTAATGTGACTATTTCATACTTAAAAGTCGCTGAATCAAAAACTATCTATGCCGAGGCTCGTGAGCTTCGCCCCGACGGTCGGATTGGTTCTTATCGGGTAACTATCAGCGATGAAACGGGGCAATCCCTTGCAGTTTTTGAGGGATTAGGCTATCGAAAATTCCCTCCCAAAACATAATTTTGCAATAGAGTTGGTGTTTTAATCGTCTTGTTTGTCAGGAATGCCCATTGGCGGCGTTAAAAATAGAATGATAAATTATTTTTCGACAGGAGAACAAACGAATGAAGAAAGCAATGATTACAGCAATGTTAGTGGCGATCATGGGATTGTCGGCGTCACTTTGGGCTGAGGACGATGCGTCGCAGACTTCTGGCGATGGGCAGCAGCAGGTTAAGCCGGAAAAGCCTCGTTCGGCTCAGATGCGTGAACGGGGGATGATGGGCAGGGGCGGACGCGACCCGAACGCGATGCAGCAGATGGTTCAGGACGGCATTGAGCGGAGAAAGCAGGAGCATCAGGCGGTCATGAAAGAATTGGAAGCGATTAAGAAGATAGCGGAAAGCGAGAATGCGACCAAAACCGCCGAAGCGATTCAGAAAATGATTGACGCTAAGGATGCGGCATTCAAAAAGCAGGTAGCCGAGGTCGAAAAGCGCCGAGCTGAAATGATGGAAAGACGCAATCAGCGTACGCAGGAACCGGCAGGCGAAGCGAAAGGGAAAAAGAAATAAAAACCCTGTTTGTATAAAAAATAAAAGTTCGAAGTCGACAAGGCTTCGGGCTTTTTTATTTTCAATTCTGGTTCGGCGCCTGAAAAACCAAACAAATCCAGATTTTCCGAGTAAAAATTTATCGCAATTGACAGACCGCAGCCTGGGCGATAAAATGCGGACGTTACTGGAAAATAATGAGACCTTTATCGAAGAAAGGATTTGGATATGGCAGGCAATCTAATAGAACTGACGGATGATACCTTTAATGCGACAATTGGCGGCGACAAACCGGTGCTGGTAGATTTTTGGGCTCCGTGGTGCGGACCGTGCAAGATGCTGACGCCGGTCATTGAGCAAATTGCCAATGAATACGCAGGCAAAGCCGTGATTTGCAAGATGAACACAGACGACCATCGGCAGGCGGCGATTCAGTTTTCTATCAGCGCAATTCCGACGGTGATTCTATTCAAAGGGGGCCAGATGGTCAAAAAGTGGGTCGGATTGACCCAGAAAAATGTACTCACCTCCGCAGTTGATGAAGCCTTGTAGTCTATTTTTCAAAAAAAGTAGAGATTTAAGACCTCTGATGTCCAAGTCAGGGGTCTTTTTTTTAGGTTTTTCGGGGTGGAAT
>CAZVXR010000027.1:0-4206 GCA_964630865.1 uncultured Pirellulales bacterium
CGACTGTTACGCAGCGTCGTCAGGGGGCAATAATGAACACCATAACAACACCTCCAGTAGTTACATCTACTTACTTGGTCAGTTCTACTCCTTTATCCGTTGCTGCCAAAGGCTCGGACGATTCCGTTCTGGTCAACGACTAATCTGGCCTGACAACCCCCTTTTTGACAAAACCCGAAAGCCCTCCTTACTCAAGGAGGGCTTTTTTGTTTTCTAATTTTTCATCGCAAGCCCTTTTCGGGCTTTTAAGAAACATGATTGATTTTTCGGAGTCCACTGCCGAAAATTCAATCATCATCAGAAGAGCCATCTATTTACGGCGGTTTTGCTTGACAATCGCAATAGAACGCCTACAATTATCGATGAAAATAAACAGTATTCCGGCATTGGACACCCTTTGATCAGTGATAATCTAAAAAACCAACTGCGGCTTGAAGCCGGCAGTGAACAATCGATTCTCTTTGTCAGCGGACGATTGGATTCAGCAACCATTCCGGATTTGTGGAATCAACTGCACCTGCTCTCCCCACGGCTGTCAGGCAAGGTGTTGTTTATCGATATGGGGGAGGTCGCATTTTGCGATGGGGCTGGGGCGGCGTTTCTGATCACGATGGAAAATGAGGCGATCCACAAAGGATTGGACGTTCACATACGGAATCTCAGCGAAGATATGCGTACCTTTCTGGATCGGTTCGATCAGGCTCGACTCAAACACGTTTTAACCGTAAAGATAACCGACACCAACGCTATCGTCGAAATTGGGAAAACTTTTTCCAGCTTAATTGACGACATCCGTGATATGATTGCTTTTGGGGGACAGCTATTGTGTTCCTTTGTCTGGACCGTTTCGCATTTTCGGCGGATTCGCTGGAATGATTTTCTTAAGCTCATCGAATTGGTCGGCGTTAACGCCGTCGGCATCACCGCCCTGCTGGGATTTCTGTTTGGGCTGATTATGGCGTTCAGCGCGGCGATGCCGCTAAGGCAATTCGGCGTGGAAGTTTATGTCTCGGATTTGGTAGCAATCGCCCTGGTACGGGTGCTTGGCCCGTTTATTACGGCGATTATCATTGCAGGCCGATCAGGGTCGGCATTTGCCGCAGAATTAGGGACGATGAAGATCAACAATGAATTAGACGCCTTGAATGTAATGAGCCTTGAGCCGATGCGATTTCTGGTCGTGCCGCGGGTTGCCAGCACAATCCTGATGGCGCCGCTGCTGGTTGTACTGACCAATATCGCCGGCATTGTCGGTTCCGGATTGGTCATACTGTCGCTCGGCTACGGACTGGCAACCTATTATGATCACGTCCAGTACATTTTGGGGATCACCGATGTGCTTGTCGGGTTGTGCAAGGCGCTGGTTTTCGGCGGTTTAGTCGGCGGAGTTGGATGCCTGCGCGGGCTGCAAACCCAAACCGGAGCGGGCGCAGTGGGCATTTCCGCGACGCGAGCCGTGGTCAGTGGTATTGTATTAATTGTTGTCGCCGAGGGACTTTTCTCGGTATTATTGTATATGCTGGATATTTAAGCGATACATCGCAAATTAGACGTTTAAAAAATCCTGATAATCTGTTTGTTTAAAAAGAGTTATATCAAAAATTAAAGTGTAAATAGCAAAATGACAATGCAAAATTTAAAAATAAAGCGAATGTGTGGCACGGTCTAACGAAGTTAAGCCGTGACGGATACCCAATTTTGTCATTCCCGCGCAGGCGGGAATCCAGTATTTTTTGATTTGTCATTTTACTTTTTGATATTTTATTTTTGATTTTCTGCCGTGTATCACATAGCGTGATAAAAATATGATGACTCAAACACAGCAACTGGTATTGGAAGCCCGAAACCTGTCCGTCGGTTATGATGGACAGGCGATTTTGCACAATGTCAGCTTCAGCGTACAGGCAGGCAAGATATTAGTCATTCTTGGCGGCTCAGGATGCGGCAAAAGCACCCTGTTGCGCAGCCTGATTGGCCTTTCCGAGCCTATCACAGGACAAGTCCTGCTCTACGGCAAAGATTTGTTCGCGTGCAGCGCGGCACAGCGGGAAGAGCTTTTATCACGAATCGGCGTAGCTTTCCAGAACGGTGCCTTGTTCGGCTCGATGACCCTGCTGGAAAATGTAATGCTGCCGCTTGAGGAATTGACACGGCTGCCGCGTGAAGCCTGCGAGATGATCGCGGCGATGAAGCTGCAATTGGTCGGGCTGGACGGCTTTGAATATCACAGCCCCAGCCAGCTTTCCGGCGGGATGCAGAAGCGCGCCTCGCTGGCCCGCGCGATGGCACTGGACCCGCAATTACTGTTTCTGGACGAACCCAGCGCAGGGCTTGATCCGGTTACGGCGGCGCAATTAGACGACTTAATTTTGCAGCTGGCCCGCACGCTGAAACTGACCTTTGTGATTGTAACACATGAATTACAGAGCATTTATGCATTGGCTGACACGGCGATAATGCTGGATAAATCCGTCGCGGGCATTTTGGCAATGGGCCAACCCGAGCAATTGAAAACAAGAACTGATATTCCGGAAGTCTGGCAATTTTTTAATCGGTCAATTGAAATGCCGAAACAAATAGAAAACTCACAAAATCCTGTTAATAACGGATAGATTATGAAAAGTACTGCACATTATTTTCGGATTGGCTTGTTCGCCCTGTTTATGCTGGCCTTGTTGGTGGTGGGATTGATTCTGGTGAACGCCGACATCTTTAGGGGTGACCGGATTCTGATTGAAACCTATCTGGATGAATCTGTTCAGGGGCTAACTACCGGCACTGCCCTGCTCAATCGGGGCGTGGCTATCGGGCGCATCGAGAAAATCACCTTTGTTACGCAGGAATATCGGGATCAGCTTAAACCCAACAGCCCGGAATTCGACAAATTTAATCGCTATGTGATGCTGATTATGTCGGTCGAGAAAAAACACTTTTCCTATATCAGCGACGACCCGACAAAGATTGAATTGGAAATCCGGAATCAGGTCAGCAACGGTCTTCGCTTGAAATTATCCTATCAGGGCATCACCGGCATTGCGCTGATTGAAGCCAATTATATGGACCCGGTACGCAATCCGCCGCTGGCTGTGCCGTGGAAACCGCGAAGTCTTTATATTCCCTCAGCCAAAAGCCTGATTACCAATTTTACCCAGGCCGTCGATACGGTTTTTCAGCGTCTGGAAAAAGTGGACTTCCCCTCGCTGTTTACACAAATGGAAACAACGATGAAAAGTATCCAGGCCGGCGTAGAAGAAGCCAAACTCGCCGAAGTGCGTCAGTCGGCGCTGGAGTTAATGGATCAACTCAACAAAACGCTCCAGCATGCGGATTCGATGCTTAAAAGCTCCGACCCAAACAATCCATCGGTCAGTCTGGCTGACACCCTCGGTCAACTGGACCGCAACCTAAGACAAATCGAGGGCATTGTATCGACACATCAAGACGATATCGACACGATATTGACTGATTTGAAGGCCCTGACTCGGTCGCTCAAACAGTTATCCGAACAACTCAAAGCCAATCCGGCTCAATTATTCTTTTCCTCCCCACCCTCTCAATCGGAGATTGTGAAATGAGACATGTCTGTTTATTCCAAACGATGCTGATTATGCTGACGGTTTTCATGTCCGGATGCAGGCCGCATAACACCGCCATTCTGATGGAGTCCTATCTGCTGGAGGCGTCTGCGCCCATCCAGCAGCAGGCGACAACACCGGTTTTTGCCGGGGTATTAAAGATCCGATACTGTCGGGCGACGCCGCCATTTGACGGACAGCTTTTCCTCTATAAAGCCGCCGACAGCCGGTATGAACAGGATTTTTATCGGCAGTTTTTGACTCCGCCGAACGAACAGGTCGCCGAATTGCTGCGTATCCGGATGGAAAGCAGCGGATTATTTGACAATGTCATCCCTGCCTCCAGCGCCGTCGAGCCGGATTATACGCTGGAGCCTCAACTGCTGGCGGTCTATACGGACTTTTCAGACGCGATGGCTCCTAAAACCGTAATGAAAGTACACGTTGTTCTTCTTCATCTCAACAAGAACCGCCAAAACGGCACGATCATACTTGAAAAGACCTATCTGCGATCGGAAACATTTACGGAAAAAACCGGCAAATCGATTATCGCAGGTTATAATTCAGGGCTGGAAAATATATTTTCGCAACTCATCGAAGATATCCGAGAAAAAGGAAAATCAGAGTAGCG
>CAZVXR010000028.1:0-3590 GCA_964630865.1 uncultured Pirellulales bacterium
CGTCGAAGCAAACCGCGACACAATGCGCTGCTTAACCAGCGGACCAAAATCAGGCAGACTCAAAATCGTCTTATCCCGCCAGTAGGAACCTTTCGGTGTTTTCATAATCGCCCGATACGCCCAGCCAATGCCAAACAGCCCCAGCAAAATAGGGATAACCCACCAACTGGTCAATAATTCCGATGCCCCGATCAATACCTCCGTAATCCAGGGCAATTTCTGTCCGGTTTTGGTAATCTGTTCGGCGATCACCGGAATGACTTTTATCGTAATAATGAGCACCGCGCCAATTGAACCAACAATCAGCAGCGCTGGATAAATCATCACCGTCGTCATTTTTGCCTCAAGCCGCTGGCGTTTTTCCATAAATGCCGAGGTGGTTGCCAAACTTTTATCGAGCGTCCCGGTGACCTCACCGACCCGCATCATGCTGACATAAATCACATCAAAATACTGCCCATATTCAGTCAGTGTCTCGGCAAACGACTCGCCGGAAACCACCCGATCCCGGATATCGTTTATCGCAATCCGCAAGCCGGGGTCGGTTACCTGCGTAATCAGCACGCCCAGCGAATCGGTCAACTTAATCCCCGCCGACAGCATCGTTGACAGTTCCTTGGTAAACGCCGTTACAGCCGCCCTATTACTCTTACGAAAAATTCTGAACCGTTGTTTGCCCTCGACGGCGGCAACCTCTTTTATCTCCGTTGGATGCAAGCCCTTAGAGCGCAGATGCTTCCGCGCCGAAAACGCGCTTTCGGCGGTCAGTATGCCCTTTTCGGTCTTCTTCGAGGGCGAAATCGCGATGTAAGAAAAACGCGGCATCGTTTTATTTTCAATTTTCCATTTTCAATTTTCCATTTTTTCGCCGTGCTGTTTTTTGTGAAACGACAAAAATGGCCGTCAATTCTTTGGCCTCTTTCAAGAGGGACAATAAACGTTTTTGGTTCACCAGTTGATGATCCGCAATAAACTCAATCCAAAACATCGACTCATCAATTTCCTCAACAACAATTCCCAATTTTTGTATAAATGCCTTAACAGATTGAGCAGAACAAGCCGACCGATAATTCGCAGCGACAGACGTCGCCGAGCGAAATAATTGACTGCGAAGATGCCCGCTAATCCAGTTTTCCGGCAGTGTCTGACATAACTTCAAACAACGTCGAGCAAATTCTTTGGTTCGTCCCTGTAATTCTATTTTATCCATTCCCCTAAAATCCTTATATCAATTGAAAATCGAAAATGGAAAATTGAAAATTTCTATCCCGCGTCCGCCTGCGTGACCCTCAGCACTTCAGCAATTGTCGTCATTCCGGACAAAATCTTTCTTGCCCCGTCCATCCGCAGCGTCTGCATTCCCAGATCGAGGGCCTTTTTCTTGATCGCCCCGGCGCTTTGCCGCTGATAAATCATCTCGCGAATCTCTTCGGTCAGCGTCATCAGCTCATAAATCCCCGTTCGCCCGCGATAGCCCGTCTCGAAACACTTGCTGCAGCCGGCGCCAACGTAAAACTTGGCATCCGGATTAACTTCGGCTATCCCCAGCTCCCGCAGTTCGTGCGCCGGCGGCTCATACGCCTGCTTGCAATCGGGACAAATCCGCCGCACCAAACGCTGGGCCAGCGTGCAAATCAGTGACGAACTGACCAAATACGGCTCGACGCCGAAATCCAGCAGACGGCTGATCGCTCCGGCTGCATCGTTGGTATGCAATGTCGAAAACACCAGATGCCCCGTCAGCGACGACTGAATCGCCATCGCCGCCGTCTCGCGGTCGCGGACTTCGCCGACCATAATCACATCCGGGTCCTGACGCAAAATATGCCGCAGCGAATTGACAAACGTCATCCCTTTCTTGCTCGACACCTGCATCTGGCTGATACCGCCAAGCTGGTACTCGATCGGGTCTTCGACCGTCATAATATTCTTCACCTTGGAATCGATCCGGTTCAAACACGCATACAGGGTCGTACTTTTGCCCGAGCCGGTCGGCCCCGTCACAAAAATCACGCCGTGCGAACGGTTGATCATCTTGTCGAACACTTCGCGGTCTTTTTCCCAAAAGCCCAGCTCTTCCAGCGACAAAATGCCGGTGCTTTTATCCAGAATACGCAGGACCGCCCGTTCGCCGTAGCTGGTCGGCACGGTACTGACGCGCAAGTCGATTTCACGCTGGCCGATACGCACGCTGCATCGTCCATCCTGCGGCATACGCCGTTCGGCGATATCCATCCCCGCCATCACTTTAATACGCGAAATAATCAGCGACAGTACGTTGCGGTTCAGCGACAGCGTATCGTACAAAATGCCGTCCACGCGGTATCGCACCTGAATTTTTGTTTCGTAGGGATGAATGTGAATATCGCTGGCCCGCATTTGCAGGGCACGAAAAAGAATATCGTTAACCAACCGAATCACCGGCGGACGGTTGACCACATCCAGCAGGTCGTCGCTGCTTTGCGCCTCATCGACAAGCTGATCTAAATTCTGCTGGTCAAGTTCTTCAGCAACTTCCTCGATCACCGTGTTTTTCTGCTCATACGCGACGTCAATGGCGGCGGTAATGGTCGCACGTGTCGCCAGCGCCGTCCGCACCGGACGCCCCAATAACTTTGATACATTATCCACAATCGGCGTCGCCAGCGGCGTCGCCACAACAACCGTCAGGTGCCCGGCGTCGCTGGGACGCTCAAGACCAATCACGTAATGATGCTGCGCGTAGGACGCCGGCACCGCCTCGATAAACGACTTGGGCACATCTTTAATGGGGATTTCATCGACATACTCCATCCCCAGCGCTGCAGCAAACAAACGCAGCGAGGCATCCTCGGTAAAGCTCGGAGCCATCAGCAAAAGCTGATCGACCCGACGCTTGTCCTCGATATGCTCATCAAAGTAGTGCTTCAGCGCCCCGGCATCAATGATGCCGGTCTCTTTGGCAGTTTGTAGTAATAACTCTTTCATAATTTTAAGGTAGCCGAAGCTTCCTGCTTCGGTTTATCAACTCTCCCCCTTTCCAAAGGGGGAGTGCCGCTTAGCGGCGAGGGGGTCTTGACATTTTCACATATTTAGTTTCGTAGGATGGGCTTTAGCCCATCAATTCACCTATTTACTTCTTTTTCCAGACCCCAGCGGGGTCGTAACAAAGTAGCCGGGGGTGTAAACCCCCGGAAAAATGCTATCTCACAAACTCAAGCCCCAAAGGGGCGACACAGAATAATAACTTTTCCATAGAACATCAACTTGTCATTCCCGAGCAATGCCTGCCCCCGCGAAAGCGTGGGGCGGGAATCCAGCGTTATTTCTTATGCCGCTCGCGGCATTCCAATCAAGTCCCAAAGGGACATAAGATTCATAGCCGTAGGCGTAAGCCTACGGAGCACAACTATCAAAAACATCAAAGCCCCAAAGGGGCGAAAGAATAATGTCTTTCATTCTGCACACCTAATCAATTGGCACCGTCACAGAAGAACCTAATTGTTCTTGCTTTTTCAATTCTTCAACATTCTCATCTTCTTCAAGAACTCCCGTTGGCTCCATCGGTTTGTCCTTAATGCCAGGCCAGCTCTGCATTTTCTGGAAATCCG
>CAZVXR010000029.1:0-6894 GCA_964630865.1 uncultured Pirellulales bacterium
AACCTCATCTCGCTGACCATTTTTTCGTTAATCTCCTTTGTAATATCTCCAATGAAACTTTGAACCTCTTGTTTTATATCAGCGGCAAGTGTCTCGGTGAGTGGTGAACCAATCGCTTTATGGGCACGTAATATACTTTCTAAAACGATTTTGGTTCTTTTGGCGACTTCCTGAACACATATTTCATGAATCCCATTCAACGTAGCACTTGAATGTAAAGAATGCTTTACTTGCATTTCTCGCATTAGCCGAGAGATTTCTTTCTGAAATATTTTCCGGCGTTCTTCAAACTGGGTTTCAATTAAGCGTCTTGCGCAATCGAATAATTTTTCATCCAACATATTTTACCTCTCCATATTTTCCTGCTGCCAGGTCAATTTTAAAATATCAGAAGTTAAATAAAGGTTCCAAGAACCAATTTTGCCCAATTTTATTTACTCTTTTTCCGTAACATTTATTGATCCGCGGTAAACACCATCGCCCTATCGGCTGACGCAGCTTTTACAAATAAATCCCGGATGCCCGTAAAGTAAGCCCACGAATACTCAAAATCCTCTTGGTTAATTGGACCCGCGTAATCGGAGAACTCAAATCCCAGAAAACTTCTTTGAAGTCTAAAATATTTTTTATGAAACCATTCTTCTATAATATCCTTTATGGCACCAGAGACTTCATGTACTTCGTTAGGGGTCAAATAAGAGATGATATAATCGCTTCCTTCATATAGTTGCTTTCCTCCTAAGACTGCCTTTTCCATTATTGTTTTGCCTTTGCATCGCAAGGTCCCGTCGCTAAGACAGCGATGGATTGCATCCCAGGCTTTGTCGGTTTCCTGCAGCCAATTCTTATCCCATTGTTTTTCAATTTCCTCAATGACCCCAAGAACTTCCGCATCGCCCTCAGCCTGCAACAGCTTCTGGCTTTCTGTTTCCGTCAGTGCAAAATACACTCCGAGACAGCCCATATTCCCCTTTCTTTTGAATCTCCTTGCCAACGAACTAAGAACTTTTGCCTTTTACCCTTTGCCTTTTTACTTAATTAACATTATACCCCCCTTTCCCGATATGCACAACCCAAATTTAACCAATTCCCGCAATTTTCTTTGTCAATTTGCATCCCCTTTTTAGCGATTTCCAACAAAAACAGAAGGGCAAGAGCTATTCACAATCTACAATATCCAATATCCATTTTACAATTTCACGAGTTCCTACATTCCTACATTCTTTTATTCCTACATTCCTGTATACCTGCATACTTGCGTTCGTAGTTTTTTCCATTTTTCCCTTGACCTGTTCGGCGTATGTTCGTATAATTCATCCAGTGCAGGAGACAAATCCCGCCCAAGGCGACCGGCAATCTCGCCTTTGACAAGAAGGAAAAAATGGGTGCCCTGCCCATGCCGTTTCGCATGGGCAGGATTGGCGTTTAATCCAGAAAGATGGAGGAATAAAGGAATGAAAGAACCCAAAAAAACAAAACGAACCCAATTTTGCTGGCGGCTGGTCGCTGGAAGCTGGGAGCTTTTCGCAAAACGAACCCATTTTTGCTGGAAGCTGGCCGCTGAAAGCCGGGAGCTTTTCGCAAAACGAACCCAATTTTGCTGGCGGCTGGCCGCTGAAAGCCGGGAGCTTTTCGCAAAACGAACCCATTTGGCTGGAAGCTGGAAGCTGGCCGCTGAAAGCTGTTTTATCAAAACGAACCCAATTTTGCCACAAACCACGAACCAAGAACGAAGAATTTTTCACAAAAAACCCGTTTTTTTACGAAAAACACAGTTTGACAAACCTGCCAAGGAGTGTTAGACTTTGGCAAGTAGATATTAACAAGACAATAAAAATCTTCTTTGGAGGTCATAGTTAATGCAAGAATACGAACAGCTCAAGACATTGGTCGCTGAAATCGAAAACGATATTAGCAAGGCACAGGGCGGCAATAAAGCTGCCGGAACCCGCGTACGCAAACAGATGCAGGTCATCAAGCAGGCCGCCCAAACCGTCCGCAATAAAGTGCTGGAAATTCGCACCGTCGATTAGTATCCGTCACGCTCGAAGCCGCAAACGCCGAATTTTAATGGCAAGGCGGCTTCGTAAACATTAGAAAGAGATTATCTGTATGCCCCCAGCCCTGCTGTTTGACTACAAGATACTGGACCTAAATCATCTTGAATATGACCGCGGCATCATCGCGGAGGTCAATCCGCAATCGTATGAAATGGCCCAGCTCGATGGGATTATCTGGCACGATCTCAGCAAGATGATGTGCCTTGGATACAAAGACGCGACCGAAAAGGAATTCTGGGTGCGGGGACATATTCCCGGCCGGCCCATTATGCCCGGCGTAATCATGGTGGAAGCAGCCGCCCAGCTTTGCAGTTTTTTTATGCGGAAAATTTATGGGCTAAAAGAATTTATCGGGTTTGCCGGAATCGATGAAACCAAGTTTCGCGAAACCGTCGTCCCTGGCGACCGGCTTTATTTGCTCGGCCATATCCATAAAGTCCGCAGTCGTCAATTCTCTGCCAAAGTACAGGGAGTTGTCAACGACAAGCTGGCTTTTGAAACAATCATCAGCGGGATGAATGTCTGATGGCCCCGCGGCTGGAGGAGTCGTTTGATTTCTCTTTAAGCCTCGGCACTGACATAGAAACAGCGACGGCTCTTGCGGAAATTCCCTCCCGCAGGGGCCTTATTCTTTTTGCCAACGCCGAGAATCGTCCGATTCAAATGCTGATGTGCGCCGACCTGCGGCGCAGCGCCCGCGCCAGACTCCTGACTCGCCCCGACCTGCCTGTCCGCAAAGCCGACATCGCCGCCGTTTGCACGCGAGTTTATTACTCCCCTATCGATGCTGAGTTTGCCTGCCAGATTGCCTATAACCGGCTCTGCCGCACATTATTTGCCGATTCCTTTGAAGGCTTTGTTTCACTGCCAAAGCTCTATTTTGTACGAGTGGAAAAACGGCCAAAGCTGGCCTTTTTCAATGTCTCTGAAAAATATGAAATCCATGATTTGTGTTTCGGCCCATTTGTCTCACGCAAAAATGCCAACTTCTTCGCCGAAATCCTGAACGCATCCTTTGATCTGTGTAGAAATCCGGAATGCCTCAGTGCGGGACGTTTTGAAAGCTGCCCTTATTACCAGATGAAAACCTGCCTGGGCCCATGTCTTAACTCCTCGCAAATGGCCGGTTACACGCAAAATCTGGAGGATGCGATCGACGCCGCTTCCGGCAACTGCCGGCAGGTCATTAACCGAAAACAAAACCAAATGCGGCTGGCTTCCTTGAATCTTGAATTTGAAAAAGCTCGCCATATTCGGGATCAAATTGAACAATTGAACAACCTGGACAAGCCAGATTTTCAGTACATCCACCCCCTGCCCCGCTTTTGCATGCTTCATATCGACCGGCTTAAATCCAGCAGAAAAAAACCCAAATGGGTCGCGTTTATCCTGAGGGCTTTCGCCTTCACTGAAATCCATTTCGAAGCGGCAACCGTAGATATGGTCATCAACGCTCTGGCCCAGGAGCCGTGTCAAACCACTCCGCCGGAGCAGGACTACTTTCCAACAGTAGGCCTATTTCTACACCGCTCCCGCCGTCCGGGCCTTTGGATGGATTGCTCAAAAAGCGACCCGGCTTTTCGCGAATCGCTTCTTGGCTGGCTTCAGGCGTCTTCCGCAGATTCCCAACCGGCACAATAAAAAAGCCCAGGGTATTTGGTTACAAGCATAGCGAATACTTCAGAATTGAAAACGATATCCCAAAATCATCATATCCATCTTTTAATGTGGGGCAAATCTACACCAATACGGCTACTCTCTATTGCGAAGGCAGGCAACGCTGATTCGAATTTGATTGTAATCGATACGGCCCTGCAGGATGTCAAAGATGGGCTTGATGCGGTCGATGCCAGTTTGTTCGGCAATCCTGGCTATCTCTTTGAACGTTGGCTCATCGACCCAGGGAAGCGGCGAATGGAGTTGTTCTTTGTGGATATACTCAACCAGATATTGCATTGTAGTCGATTCCGCACGCTTAATTGCATCCGCAACCTCCTGGACGGAGCGTTTTTGTTTGAATAGTTCGAACGCAAGCCGTCGGGATTCAGTCACTTGCGAGGATGTCGGCTTGCTTTTGCGTAAAGCGAAAGACGTTGCGATGGGGTCTATCTTAATATCCATCTCCAAAGAAAAAGTCTGGCAATAGTTCTGTATCGTATCCAGAAATGTCTGGCCGTACTGCTGGCATTTTTGCTGCCCAACACCATTGATGTGCAAAAATCGCTCCAGCGTCGATGGACGACGACGCGCCATATCGCGCAGCGCAGCATCGCCGAAAATGATATAGGTCGACATATTCCTTTTGGCCGCCAGATCCGCACGCAGGATGCGCAGCGTCTCGAACAATCCCTTGTCAACGCCTTCCCAGGAGTCGGAAGCGATTTTGGAGAGCTTGGCCGGCTTCTGTGCCGGTGTTAGTAAGCGGGGCGTCTGTTTTCCCTTTAATACCGTCCACCCTTTTTCCGTAACGTGCAGGACGTTATATTCCCCGCTCTTTTCGGCGTATCCCTGTCCGACAAGCTGTTCAATCCAGTTTTGAACCAGCGATTTCGGATGTTCGCTCAACAGGCCGTAGGTGCTTAGTTTGTCGTGCATGTTGTCGAGGATCCGTTTTTCTTTCGACCCGGTCAGCACCGAGGCGGTATGGGCCCCGCCGAATCGCTGTTCAAGACGGATAATACAGGACAGGATTTTCTGGGCGACAATCATCGCATCCTGAACGCAGTCCATCTCACCCAGGCAGACATCGCACGCCTGGCAATTGTCTTTATCCATCTGCTGGGCGAAATACTGAAGAATCGCCTTGTGCCTGCATATCGCGCCGGTACAGAAATCATACATCCGATCCAGCTTGTTCATCGCAACCTTGAGCGCGTCGGCGGGCATTTCCCGCATCAGGCTTTTCCAGGTGCCATAATCGCCGCCGGAATAAAACAGCGTGCATTCGGCATCCAGCCCATCCCGTCCGGCTCGCCCGCTTTCCTGCTGGTAATGCTCCAGCGATTTGGGCATTCCGGAATGCACTACGTATCGCACATTGGATTTGTCAATTCCCATGCCAAAGGCAATCGTCGCGACAATCGTATCGACTTTTTCATTGATAAAGCGATCCTGATTATCTTTTCTTGCCTGGTCGGTCATCCCTGCATGGTAGGGCGCAACGCGATAGCCCTTGTCTTGCAGTTGTTCGCACAGCCCATCGACGTCTTTTCGCCGAATACAATATACAATTCCCGATTCGCCCTTGTGCCGATCCAGTACGCCGCAAACCTGACGGAAAATCTCCTGACGCGGATAGATTTTGTAAATCAGGTTCGGCCGGTCAAACGAGCCGACCAGCATTTCAGGGTTATTCAGCCGCAGTTGTTCGGCAATGTCGTTTCGTACCTGCCCGGTTGCTGTGGCAGTATAAGCGGCAATCGTAATGCCGGGGAAAAGCTGCTTAAGGCGTCCTAACTGACGGTACTCCGGGCGAAAATCATGCCCCCACATACTGACGCAATGAGCCTCATCGACCGCAATATAAGAGACATTCGCCTTTTGAAGTAAATTGGTAAATCCATTGGAAAGCAGCCGTTCTGGCGACAAATACAGGAGCTTAAGCGTCTGATTCTGAATGCGGGCAAGTACAGCTTCTTGTTCGTCAGAAGCCAGCGAACTATCCAGCCGCATCGCTGAAACTCCGCATTCGGTCAGGGCATCGACCTGGTCTTTCATCAGCGATATCAGCGGAGAAACCACTACCGCCATCCCATCCATCGCCACCGCCGGCGCTTGATAGCAAAGCGATTTACCCCCGCCGGTCGGCAGAACAACGACACTGTCCCGCTTGCCGCACAGACAGCTCATCGCCTCCTTTTGCAGCGGCAGAAAATTATCATACCCCCAATGCTTGATCAAAGCCTGCTGAATTTTTTGCATAAGCGGCATTACACATAACTCCTTCTTTTAAGATCGGATTATCTCGGAATAGTTTGAAATCCATCCTTGAACCCGGGCAGTATAAATAGAAAATCGAAAACGGTAAATACTTTTTGACCGAAATAAGGCAGGAAAGGCATGCTTACAGCGATGAACCCTTAAAAATTATCGAATTTACATAACCTCTTTCAAACAAAACGTTACGCCCTATATTCGAATTTAGAGCATGATGATTTAACTCTTTATGAAATCTAATCTTACCACTTAAAATGCGCGTACAAAATGTGCCCTGTCCTTAAAAACTACGGCTGGGTGGACGATTATCGAACTGCTTTAGCTGTCCAGCCTATCACGCTTGGCCTGTCAGTTTTAGTATAACCTGCTCGTGCAAACTTTTTTCGTTCTTTTGTTTATGCCTTTCGCCTGGTCGAGAATCTCCGTCGGTTAAGCCACTGCCTGACCCGAGGGGCAGTCAGATAATTTTTTAGACAACTTTCACGCAACCGAAAACAATGCTGGATATTGTCATTCAGTACCCACAAGCCAGTTTTTGGCAATCTCGGCAAAATCAAACATATTCACCCAGCCGTCTTTATTGATATCGGCTCCATGACACCAGTCGCTCATATCGCCTGCGGAACCGTTGCAGCCGGAACTGAGCCAATATGAAATAAACTGATCTATATCCAGGTATTCCACCGCATTATCCAAATTCAAGTCTCCGGATATGCCGCTAACCTGCTGTGAATGTTCAATGTTTGACCATCCGCTCAAAAGACCTGTGGATTCAACGTAAGAGAACATCCAATCATGCAGCGCCGGCGTACTATTGGGATCACTTGAAGTTAAATTCGCACGCAACTTGATGGATTTTTCAGTAATCGAACTGATATCCGAGTTGCTGCTTACATTG
>CAZVXR010000030.1:0-3818 GCA_964630865.1 uncultured Pirellulales bacterium
AACCTGAGACCATGACACCTTGACCAAGTTGAATCTCAGAAACAAATTCAGATTGTGCTTGACCACGATTGACAAGCGATAACTGAATGCTCGCCTTTGTGAATTTTCCTTCTTGCGTTTCTTCCACTTTGAGGTCGCTGATTTCTACGTTTCTCTCTGGCATCGTAACGGGTTGACTTCGAAAACCCGTGCGGCCCCCAAAATTAAATCTGCCTGAAGAGTCGCCTTTTGGCATGTCTTCGCTGAAAAACATTGTATACATTTCATTCATCTTATAATCCGGAAGCACCATCCCGTTGAAAACCACTTTATTATAAAACGTTGAAATAAATGGCAGGAAAATCCCATCTTTCATATCTCGCAGTTTTAGCAGGCTGCGCCTGACAGATTCCGGCTCGATTTGAACTGTCGATTGAGTGTAATCCGGATTATATACGGCATCGACAGCTTGCATCAGGGTATGCCTGTCCAGTGAAGCACGGATGACAAGTATTGCAGGTATAACTGAAAAACCTGCTATAAACAACAGCACTGCGCCTTTCAAGCCGAGCAGACTGGCAACACGTTTACCTTCATCAAAAAGCTTACGACTATGAACAATAAATAACGCTACGGGCGCCAGTATCAAAAATCCGCTGCCCAGAGCTGTTATTGCAATAAGAGATAAAGGCAAAAACGGCAAAAAAACAAGGAAGAAATAAAGGCTGAAAGGATAAAACAGACATCTCAAGAACCACGCCAGCACTTCCCTTTTGGTTCCTTCTTTGAAATGAATAAGCAGAACCAGACCATTGACGACAGCAAGGATATAAACAAAGATGCTCTGGAAGTCACATGGAAAAGGCACTCGACTATTTAATGCCAGGCCCGCCAATGGCGCTGCCAATCCAACCACCAATAACAGAACAAGATGGCCTGATTTATAAGCATTGAGCCATAAATAAGTATACACAAGCACTCTGATAAATGCCGCCATAGTTATGATTGTTCCGCCAATGAAAAGTATGGTTATGATTAAGCTTGATATGTTCCAGGCCCTCCCGATCATAACATAAACGTGCATAAAGAAATAACTGCACAGGGGGACCATCACAAATGTGGCAACGGCAATAGAAACATCCACGGCCTTGCCGACAGGCAGCCTGACACATGACAGACGCAACCCCGTATAGAAAATGGCGGGCATCATAAAGATATATTGATAGTAAAGGGCTTCGTCAGGCGTGAAAATCCACACTGTAACCGAACTTGGCAACAACTTGTATAGTTGGGCCGTAAACCACCAAAGATATCCTATATGGAGAAGAAAGAGAGCAAAACAGGCGACAAGAGGAATCCTTTTTTTATGAAAATGAAAGACCGCAATGCATATAAGCCCGGTTATAAAAATTACAGCTTGATAACCAAATAGCTTCAGGGTCATTTCTTTTTGTGTTGCAGACATTTCACCGTGAACTAAGTCCCATGCGCTGTAGTTGAAGATGAGCAGCAGCAGTTGCGGTAAAATCTGCACCCAAAGCAGAAAGGACGGTTTTGTAAGCTTGTCAGCAATCAAAGGTTTTGATTCTTTCCAGTCCATGATAAGTTTTCCATGTCAAAAGTGAATAGATAACTATTAGAAACGTCAGGAATACAACAACTCCGGTCCCGAGATGTATACCCCCCCACCACGGTTCAGGAAGAAATGCCCTTGCCCATCGGCCAGTTATCCATCCCCCAAGAATTCGAGATGAATTTGCCAGGATAGTGACCACATAAGCCAGGGGTAAAATCCAGCTGAGACGAATTAGATTTTTCAGTCCGATTGATTGTACTGTTAGGCCTATCATCAGAGCACATAAAAGAATAAAAAAGCTGGCGCCGCTGCATACCTTAGTGACATGTATGGCCAGCAAATCATTTGTCAGCAAATAGCCTTCAGATGTTGTGATGCAGTCAGATCCTAAAAACAGTGAACATAGCTGAGCTGAGGGCATACAAAACCAATGCAGCCAAAAATCATCAAAAAGACGGGTGACAGGCAAGCCTAAAAAAAGAACCAGTGCGGTTATTATGATGTTGCGTCTTTGGTCTGGATATAGAATATTGCTTAAATACATTCGCATATTATCTATTATATCTCTAACTATGAATCCCAGTAGCCCACACCTTTTTATATTTTCTTTGCGCCCGCATTGTCGCCCGCCTATCACCTGCCCCCGCAAACTCGGAGGGCGAGAATCCAAACGTAAAACCTTTCCTCATTCTTGAGTCCTTGGGTTCTTCCCCTGACTTTTTTTCATTCCTACATTCCTGTATTCCTGCATACTTTCCGAATTATATCCTTTTCCCCCGACTTAAACAACCCAAATTTCAAGCCCCATATATTCAAATTCTAAACTCTGCATTCTAAATTCTCAATTTCCCCCCACCCTTTCCGTTTTTTACGTCTCTACCAATCCCGCAAGGGATTGAAGCTGAATAGCTCCGGATGAAATCCGAAGACAACAATCACCCCACCGCACACAACCCTGAATGGGATCGAACATCTTTATTCGTCCCATCAGCCATATATGGCCCATGATGAACCATCTGAAATTTCAAATTTTAAATCTGAGATATTCTTCTCCCCCGGCCGCAGGCGCTCCATTATTCAGACCCAAAAGGGTCGTAAGTTTCATAGCCGGAGTGCGTAAGCCTCCGGAACATTCCCCGCACCACATAAAGCCCCAACGAGCCTGCCCTGAGTTTATCGAGGAAGGACGACATAATTTCGGACCCCGGAGGGGTCATGCCAAAATAGCCGGCGGTGGAAACCGCCGGAATGAATCCCAAAACAATGCCAAAGCCCCAGCGGGGCGACACAAAATCCCACATCCCAAATTTATCGTAGGGGCAAACCTGCGTGTTCACCCAAGGTAGCCGAAGCTTCCAACTTCGGAATAATTCTCGGCTGGCACCTTCAAACGCAGCTTGTGGATGGTCATTCCAAGCCAAACGAAAGAATCCGATTAACCCCCCCCCCGCCGCATTTATGCCTCTTCCGGCAATCTTAAACCAAAGAGCAGTTCTGTATTATTAGCCTCTATAACCATAATTTTCCCGCAAAAATTTAATATGTGCCTCTTTGATTTCTCTGGCCTTGTTTTCAGCCTGTTTTTTCTGTTCAGGCATCAGTTGTTTTTCGACATTTTTTAACTGTTCATCAACATCCGGAACACACATACCCATCATCACAAAAAATTCAACATATGCTTTGGAGTTAGGGTCTTCAATTTGGGTTGGGTCGCCGCGCACAGGTGATAGTTTATGATATCCTTCTAATGCTAACAATAACCACTTATAAGCCTCGATATAATCTCTGGCAACGCCTTGCCCCTGGGCATACATCATCCCTATATTATACTGAGCGCCAGGCAACATTTTCTCTGCCGCCTTAGCAGACCATCGCATCGCCTCTTTAAAATTCTGTTCGACATTTTCACCTTTCAGATACATCCTCCCGGCGTAAAACATCGCCGGATTAAATCCTGAATCTGCTAATTTGAGAATCAGCTTTACTCCCTCCTTTGTGTTTTGCTTGCCTGCTCTGCCGTTTATATCCTTGCCGTATATATCACGCAACCCCTGGCGAAACATAGCGTCGCCGGCACGGTAGATACCATCTCCGCTAAGAGCTTTATCGTACCATTTATCCGCTTCAGCGGAATTTTGCTCAACACCCTGGCCATTGGCATACATCATCCCAATCAGCGCACACGCCCGTGAATGCCCTTTTTCTGCGGCCTTAAGAGCCCACTTCATAGCCTCCTTGTAATCCGGCTCAGCATCGGTTCGAG
>CAZVXR010000031.1:0-8150 GCA_964630865.1 uncultured Pirellulales bacterium
AATCCGGGGGAGGTATCCAGTTTGCTCATTCGCTCAATGGCCCTGCTGAGCCGCTCGACGGAAATATTCATCTTCTTGGCAATACGCGGCAGGTGATTGTCGAGCAGGTCGCCCCAGTGCTTGCCAACCAGCTCCATCTCCAGCGACATTTCTTCGGGAAATAGCTCCATCTGCAACAGCAGGCATTCCCGCAGATCGCGGGCGCCGACGCCGGTAGGTTCGAGTTTCTGAATCAGCCGCAATGCGCAATTGAGCTCATCGAGCCCAAACGGGTATTTATCCTTATTTTGAAGCTGCTCAAGGCGCACGGAGAGATAGCCTTTGTCATCGATGTAATCAATGATCAGATCGCCGGCGGCTTTGACCAATTCCGACACATCCACCAGACGCCACTGCTCGCGGAGTGAATCAATGAGAGATATTTCCTGTGCGGCGGTATTTTGCATGGCTTCCATTTTTTTGTCAGGCTGGCCGTCATCACGGGCGGAACGATACGCCCCCCCGTCAAAATAATCGCCATAGTATTCGGAGATGTTATCAAGCCGCTGAAAATCTTCCACATGGTCGGGTTCATCACGAACAACCAGCTCCCGTTCCTCCGGATTTTCGACGGACTGGCCGGGTTCGCTTTTGATCTGCTCAGACAAATCCTCGTCAAGCTCCAGCACGGGATTGCTGTTTAGCTCCGTCTCAATCTTTTCCTGCAGCGCCAGCAGCGGCAGTTGGAGCACCTCCATCGACTGAATCATTCGAGGAGCCAGCTTCATCCGCTGTTCCATTCGCATCTGGTTGGATAAGGATAGTTTCATTCTTAAAGTTCGTAGTTAAAGGAGATTTCTGCCGAGAATGGCGTCGGCCAGAATGTTACCGCTGGCAAATTCAATCGTTGAGCCGGTCGGAAGCCCGCGAGCCAGACGGGTTACTTTGACATTCATCGCCGACAGCAGCGAATGAATATATAACGCCGTACCATCACCTTCCAGATTGGGATTGGTCGCCATGACAACTTCAGCAATGCCGCCGGAACGAGCGCGCTTAACCAGCGCATCAATGGTCAAATCGCCCGGCTCGACGCCTTCCAGCGGAGCGATGTGGCCGTTGAGAACGTGATAGCTCCATTTGCATAGTCCTGTTTTTTCGAGACTGATAACGTCCTTGGGCTGCTCGACGACACAAATAATCGTTTTATCCCTTCGCGGGTCGGCACAAATCGAACAGGTATCGGACTCGGCCAGATTAAAGCAGGTCTTACATTGACGGATATTTTTTTTGACGTCCGAAATCGCCTCCGCCAGAGCCAATGCTTCGCGAGGGTCAGATTTTAAAATGTAAAATGTCAGTCGTTCGGCGGTTTTGGGACCAACGCCGGGCAGTTTGGCAAATTGCTCAATCAAATTGTTCAGGCTTTGCGTATAGGCTGGGTTCATCCCTGCTCCTCCAAATCTGCTTCTTTTTCCTCACTTTCAACGCGTTCGATTTGCGAGGGTCTCGCCGAAAGTCCCGTAAGAACCATTTTGACAGCCGGATCGGATAAAACCTCTTGCTCTTGCTGGCGATTGATGCGAGTGCCCGGCGGAGCGGGGGAAGCGGCCGCAGAAATGGTCTTTTCGCCGACGGAAACAGGGGCTAATATATCTTTTTTGCTCAGTTCATATTTAATGGCAACAGACTGCCCGACGGCGTGCTTTAACACCCCTTCGACAAGGTCGTTTTTATTCTTGCAGCAATCTGCCGCCAATAGCCCCGGGCCATTATCATTAAAAATCAGCGATAGCGTTCCATTGCGACATTCTCCCGGTCTGGCCTGGGCCAAAAATGACCCGAGCTGTCCGTTTTGAGCCTGTATCCGCCCCACCAATTGCGGCCAGATTGAACGAATTAATTCGGTCGTGATGGAACCTGAAACAAGAAAGGCCGGAGCTGCATCTGAGGTATCCGGCGGGACAACGGCAGGAGAAGTTAATGCCGGCTTTGAGATGGGTACCGCATTATTTGTAAAAGCTATAGGCTTTTTTTTTACATCGATAGCCGCCATCGGCTGGGATGTTACCGAACCGCGAAGCTGTCCGGCCAAGGCGTCCAAGCTGATGAAATGCTCGCTCATTGCCAGCCGCAGGACGGTCGCTTCGAGCAAAGCACGGGCGGTTTCACTGTTTTTGAGGGTGTAACGCAGCCGTTCAAACGCAGTAATCGCATACACCAGCCAGGGAACATCGTACCCCCCCGCTAATTCGACAAGTATGGATTTTGAAACGCCGGACAGCAAAAGAATGTCGCTTTTGACTCCGACAGTCTTTAGCACCATCACATCGCGAAACATCTCAATCAGGTACTCGGCAACCTGCAGCGGGGTCTGCCCCATCATGATGAGGGTTTCAATCGAGGCAAGCGTTGCCGCCGGATCGGCAGAGCCTATCGACTTGACAATTGCCGCCAGATGTTCGGCGCCGGGTCGGCCCAACAACTGCTCGAGCATCGCCAGCGTAAGCGGTTGTGCCCCAACACTGATAAGCTGATCCAGCAGACTCAACGCGTCACGCATCGAGCCATTGGCCAGCCGGGACAGCTGCATCAGGAAGTCCTGCTCAAAGGCAATCTGTTCCTGTTTGAGAATCTCACTGAGCTGTTTTGCAATGACATCCGGGCTGATGGCGGCAAAATCAAATCGCTGGCAGCGGGATTGGATCGTTGGCAGCACCTTATGCGGATCGGTGGTGGCGAAGATAAATTTGATATGCGCCGGGGGTTCTTCGAGAATTTTGAGCAGCGCATTAAACGCACCGGTACTGAGCATGTGAACTTCGTCGATAATGTATATCTTATATCTGGCGCGAGCAGGTCGATAGGCGGCGTTTTCACGAAGCTGGCGGATGTTATCGACGCCCGTGTTGCTGGCGCCGTCGATTTCAATCACATCGATATCGTCGCCGGTATTGACGGAGATGCAGCTGTCGCACTTGAGACAGGGATCGGAGGTTGGCCCATCGGCATTTAGACAATTCAGCGATTTAGCTAAAATTCGGGCCATCGTGGTCTTGCCCACGCCCCGCGTACCGCAAAACAGGTAGGCATGAGCAACGCGGTCGGTCTTGATGGCGTTTTTCAACGTCTGCGCAACCGTATCCTGACCTACGACGTCGTCGAAAGTCTGCGACCGAAAACGCCTTGCCAGAACAGTATATGACATAATCCTTTCCGTAATTCAGATACTATACATATCTGAAAACCGAGATTGATAGTTTTAAAAGATGGCCGGGTTTACCACGGCACAGCCCGCTGAGCCGCTTAGGGCTGCTTGGTTCCCCATCTGACCCAGTTCACGCGCGGTACTTGCATGGGACCCGACCATAAAATTCATATTGTGTTAAATCCCAATCGTCGAAGTCTTCAACTGCTCCGAACGAGACGGTTAGTATAGCTGCTCCAATTAAAATTTCCAGAAAAAAGCGGGCAGGATTAGCAATTTCTATTCCCAAAGTTAAAAACCGCTTTTTTGGGGTAAAATAGCGCATAAAAAAAGCCGTGCGGCAAGGCACAGCTTTGATTTTACGACTTGTATTGTCCGGTTATAACTGCCAATTGGTCGGATAACGTACTTTTTCGGGGGCAACCCCAAAATTGCGAGTCAGGGAATCAATCAAAGCAGAAGTTCTCTTGAACTGACTTCCCGTGGCCGGACTTTTATCAAGGTCTGCAATCACGCATATCCGGATAACGCCGTTCATCGCGGCAACATACTTTTGCGAAGACCAACTGGGTGTAAACTCAATTTGACCATCCTCGGCCCCATTGCTGTTGCAAACGAGAAAATGGTACCCGGTACGCCCTATTTTGAACATCTCTGTCAA
Organism: uncultured Pirellulales bacterium; assembly: GCA_964630865.1. GTDB lineage: Bacteria > Planctomycetota > Phycisphaerae > Sedimentisphaerales > Anaerohalosphaeraceae > Anaeroglomus. The sequence continues at coordinate 3,849 of CAZVXR010000031.1, forward strand.
ATTTCCCTGGCTGGTACCGCTGTAGAATACTTCAATGCCCGTCCACTGCATTCTGTCCGTCTTGACAGACTGGAGGGTTACTTTTTCGATAGGATCCAGACGAAGATAACTGGCCAAACTATAGGCGCCCCTGGCAGGCACATGGTTGTCAAGTGTCAATAAAACAACTCCGCCAACGGTCATTGATGCCATCAGGACAACTAATACTTTTGCTGTTCGTGTCTGTTCTTTTTTCATAACCTGATCAAACCCTAAAGACTTCTTACCACCAGTTCCGTCCATGAAACCAGCATTACACAAGTATCTTCGGCTTTTATAAAAGGTAAACTAAAACTTTTACTTAACTATTTTACTCATCTTATTAAATTATACTATTTTTTTTGACGTTTGTAATGAATATTCTGACTTTTCGGCCACATTTTTTAACTTTTGTAACATCCATTGACTACTTAGGATACAATCATTTTCCAGGGTCTTATAATGTCGACTTAATTAAAGCTAATGGCGTTTTGTGTGCGATAAACCATTCCAAAATATGGATCCGAGTTTTTTTATTTCCTCACATTTAAATTTTATTTTTTTGCAAAAAAAATGTAATTTTTATCTTTTTGCTTGCCAAACCCAAGCGACAGTGTTATTTTTTGTGGTCTTTTCAGGTGGACAAATAAGGTCCATCCAGCGGCGTAAGACGCCGGGTGAGTAGCTCAGTCGGTAGAGCAACGCACTTTTAATGCGTAGGTCTTGGGTTCGAATCCCAACTCACCCAATAATTTTAAAGCCTTGTAAGATAACAACTTACAAGGCTTTTTTGTTGGGTCGTTTGACAGCAAATCAGGCTCCGTATAATCTTTCGTATAACTTTTTGCGGGTAAAACAGGACAGCAACTATCGGTTTTCAAGAAAAACAGGTCGGTTTATTCCGCTTTGAGCTGTCGGCTCATCAATTCAGCGATGGCTTGCCGGACACCCTTTTGGTTGTGAATGATGGCATAGACCGCTTCAGTAATCGGCATTTCAACACGGCATCGCTGCGCCAACCCCAGCACAGAATCACAGGTTGCAGCGCCTTCGACGACACTATGGGTCGCCGCCAGCGACTCTTGTGCCGAAACGCCTTTGCCGATGCGTTCGCCGAAACTGCGGTTGCGGCCTTTGGGCGAAACGCAGGTGGTAACCAGATCGCCCAGACCGGACAATCCCGAAAAAGTTTTGTCTTTGGCCCCCAGCGCGACGCCAAGCCGTTCGATTTCCGCCAGCCCCCTGCTCAATAAGGCAGCCTTGGCATTATCGCCGGCGCCGATGCCGTCAATAATCCCGGCGGCAATGGCGATCACATTTTTCATCGCTCCAGCTAATTCTACGCCAATAACATCATTATTGGTATACACCCGAAACATCGGTGTCGTAAAGGTCTGCTGGATGTGCTTTGCCAACGCCGTATCGGCAGAGGCCGCCGTTGCCGTTGCGGGCAATTTGCGAGCTAACTCATCAGCAATTGTCGGGCCGGAAAGCACGGCCAAAGGATGACTTTTGCCCAAAATTTCGCCCAGAATCTCCGTTGGGCGAAGCAGCGTCTTATTTTCAATGCCCTTGGTGGTACTAACAATCGGCACCCCCGCCGGCAGATGAGGCTTTAGCCGCATCCAGATGCCCCGCATAAACTGACACGGGACGGCGGAGACAACCAGCTCGGCTCCAGCCATCGCCCGGACATCCTCAGCCTGATAAATAACCTGCTTAGGCAGCGGGTATCCCGGCAAAAAACGCTCATTTTCGCCCCTGACGGCAATATCCGCCAACTGCGCAGCATCAAACCCCCATAGCGTTGTCGCTACGTTATTTTCGCACAGCAGCATCGTACAGACACTGCCCATGGCCCCGTCGCCGATAATGGTTACTTTATTAAACATAGCGGACATTAAACCAGCCGCAGGCCGAAAAATCAAGAGTTTACAAACCAATTTGAAAAAGATATAATTCCGGGGTCTATGCAATATAAACAGGAGATATGTTCAATGCGAAACAAAAAGAGAATACAGAAAAATCTGCTCAAGCCGAAACAGATTGCCTTGATTGTTTTGTTTATTGTGCTGGTCTTGGCCGGATATGTCTATTTTCTGTTTTTAAAGCCCATTACGCCGGATTCCAATTTCGCCGCGGTGCGTGTAGCCGGCGCGGCGGAAAATCCAAACAGCCCCGAAGTCGAAAAAGTCCTCCAATCCGGCAAGGCCGTCAGAATCGATCTGGCCGGCTGTCCGAACCTCTGCAAAGTCAGCGATACGCTCTATCGCGGGGCTCAGCCGACAGAAGAAGGCTTCGCAAACCTCAAAAAGCTCGGCATCAAAACAATTATCAGCCTGCGCGATCACCACTCCGATAAAACATTGCTGGTTGGTACCGGATTAAGTTATATTCCCATGGCGACAGATACCTGGGAGATTACGCCCGCCAAGGCAGCGGGCTTTCTGCGGGTTGCCGTCGATCCCAACGCCGCCCCGGTCTATGTACATTGTCAGCATGGCGCTGACCGTACTGGAGCAATGGTCGCCGCCTACCGGATGGTCATCCAGGATGTGGAAAAAAAGAAAGCCATCCGTGAGATGACTCACGGCGGCTTTGGTTTTCACCCGCTCTGGACGGAATTGCCGGACTTTTTACGCAGGCTGGATGTCGACGCAATGAAAAAACAACTCGGCCAGGCCCCCAACGGGTCAAAGGACTAACGATGCTGATTGGTGTCATGGGCGCAATGCAGGAAGAGGTGGAACTGTTCAATCAATCCCTCGGCGACGCTAAGCCTGTATCGGTTCACAATAAGACATTTTACCGGGGCAGCATCGGCAATCACGAGGTTATCAGCGTCTTTTCCGGCTGGGGCAAAGTGGCATCGGCGGCAACTGCGGCAGTCCTTATTTCGCGATTCAATGTCGATATGATTGTACTGGCAGGTCTGTGCGGCGGGGTCGGCAAAGACATTCATATCGGCGACATTATCATTGCCGACTCGCTCATCCAATATGACCTGAACGCCAGCCCTATTTTTCCAAAATATGAAATCCCCTTACACGGCATCTCCCGCATCCCGGCGGATCAATCGCTGGTTGAGAAAGCGATGTCCGGTTGTCAAAGCATCATAAATCAACCGGCACTGCTGAAATCCCTGACAACTTTTGGCAACGCCAACCCCAAAGTTGTAACAGGCTTAGTTGCTACCGGCGACCAATTTATCTCCGACGCCAAAACAATTCATGCCTTGCGAGCGGAACTGCCGGGGCTGTTGGGGGTCGAGATGGAAGGCGCCGCCGTGGCGCAGGTCTGCTATGAATTCGGCGTACCCAGTTTGGTTATCCGTGTCGCCTCGGACAACGCTGACGATGCCGCCCCCGATCAATTCCAGGCCTTTGTCGCCGAACTGGCCGGCCATTATATCCAAGATGTTATTACCTCATTTTTATGTAATTTTGTGAAATTTAGTACTTGACAATCCCTCAAAATTGGTATATATGCTTCCATTCTAAAGACTTATCTGTCTTTAGGGCGGTTAGCTCAGTTGGTTAGAGCACCAGCTCGACACGCTGGGGGTCGGAGGTTCGAGTCCTCTACCGCCCACTGTTATAAGTTACGCTGAAATCGGAATTTACGATTACCTACATACGTGTAGAGCGGCCGTAACCTTACTTTAAAAACCGGTAGTACTACCGCTTTTGAGAAAGGATTTCGACCGTGAATACAGAAAAAACAGCATTTTTAGACCAAAAACAGGCACCCACCAAACCCAAACCTGTGACCCCCATCCGGGTTTGCTCACGAACACCAAAGCTGCGACACCACAAGCCCACCGGCCAAGGGTACGTCGTCCTCAATGGCAAGTACATCTTCTTCGGACCGTACGGTGAACCCGACGTGACCGAGCAGTACCATCGCACCATCGCCGAATGGGTCGCCAACGGACGGCAACCAGCAAAGGCACCCGAGGAGATAACCATCAATGAGCTGCTGGCGCGATTCTGGGTGCATGCCGAAGGTTACTACCGGGATGCCGCTGGTAATTTGACCGGTGAAATGGAAAATATTCAGCTTTCATTGCGACCGTTGTGCAGCCTTTACGGCAATACCAAAGCCGTTGAGTTTGGGCCGCGAGCATTGAAGACCGTCCGTAATCATATGATTGACAAGGGCTGGTGTCGCAACTATGTCAACAGATGTACCTGCCGTATCAAGACGCTGTTCAAATGGGCAGCCGCCGAGGAGATTCTATCTGGCACTATCTATCATACGCTTTCGACCGTTCCAGGGTTGAAA
>CAZVXR010000032.1:0-1973 GCA_964630865.1 uncultured Pirellulales bacterium
GCGCAGAATGCCATGGGCATTATGACTATTGCGCTCCTGTCGGCGGGAGTGATAAGCACTTTCCACGTTCCAATGTGGGTGCGCTTTGCCTCAGCTTTCACCATCGGCCTGGGCACTTCAGTCGGTGGTTGGCGTATCATCAAAACCATGGGACACAGGATGACTCGCCTGCACGAACCCCTCGATGGGTGCGCCGCAGAAACTTCCGCCGGAACGGTCATTATGGTCACAGCACTATTCGGTATTCCGAAGTCCACGACTCAGGTTGCCACAGGTTCTATCGCAGGGACTGCAATTGCCGGACGGCTTGGCAATCTGCGGTTGAAAGTGATTGGCAACATTGTCTTGGGTTGGTTGTTCACGATTCCCGGAGCGGCGATTCTTGGCATTCTGAGCTATCTTCTCCTGAAGATCATCCTATAGTATCCCCCTTTACGGAAGCTTTCTGCGGACAAGAGCTGCTTAGAATCGATCCGGAGATATGCCTACCGGCTATCTGATTATGTCAGCCGCGAAAGACAAAATCGCGTCAATTCACTGAAAGACAATGCGTTAACGAAAAAACTAATAACGTCAATAATGATGAACCAATCCACTTCGCGGCCATTTTCACCTTGATTTTTCCGGTAAAGGACTTATAATAAGAGGTTTCTGTTCGAGGGAGTTATGATGCAGAATGCGTTGAAGATCATATCAGGGACCAGCAATTTGCAGCTGGCACAGAGGATTTCGCAGTATTGCGGAGTGCCGTTGACTGACTGTGAAGTCAGACGGTTTGCAGACGGTGAAATCAAAGTTCAGATTAACCAGAATGTCCGGGGTTCGGATTTGTTTATTATCCAACCGACGAACCCGCCCGCCGAGAATTTGTTCGAGCTGCTGATCATGATCGACGCGGCGCGACGCGCCTCCGCCAAACGAATCACTGCCGTCATGCCTTATTATGGTTACGCTCGCCAGGATCGCAAGGATCAACCGCGTGTGCCGATTACCGCCAAACTGGTGGCCAATTTGATCACTGTCGCCGGTGCCGATCGGATTATTACTATGGATCTACATGCCGCCCAATTGCAGGGCTATTTCGATATTCCGCATGACCATCTTTATGCTGGCAAGACCTTCCACGACTACTTCCGCGACAAGCACCTCTCTAATCTTGTCGCCGTCTCGGCCGACGTCGGCTCCATCAAAATGGCTCGTGCGTTTGCCAAAGAACTCAAATGTCCGTTGGCGATCGTTGACAAGCGCCGTGAATCGGTGAACGAAGCGGAAGTCATGAATATCATCGGTGATGTCGACGGCAAGAACGTGATAATCCGCGACGACATCGTCGATACCGCCGGTACGATTGTCTTGGGTGCTGACGCACTCAAGAAACACGGTGCCCTGGATATCTACGTCTGTGTAACTCACGGCGTCCTTTCCGGACCCGCCATCGACAGGATTCAGAACTCGCATATTTCCGAAATGATCATTACCGATACAATTGAGCGTGGCAGTTTGCACCTCCCGTCCAAATTCACCGTATTATCAACAGCCGACGTTTTTGGCGAAGCAATTCGGCGCATCTGGCACGAGGAATCGGTTTCGAAGTTATTTGATTAGTTTGTGATAAAGGAGAAGCGATGAAAGAGACATTGCTGGAAGCGGAAGTAAGAGCCGGTTCCGGAAAAAGCGTCACCCGCAAGTTGCGCATGATTGGCATGTTGCCGGCCGTTCTCTACGGCATGGAAAAAAAACCGCAGATGCTCAACGTGAACGCGCGTGAACTCACCCGACTGCTGCACACAGGTGGCGGTGAAAACGTGCTGGTCGATCTGGTTGTCGGGAAGACCAATCCTGAAAAAGTATTGGTGAAAGAAGTGCAACATCACCCGGTCACCTCAAAAATCGTTCATATCGATTTCCTTCGCGTTGACCTGACCAAAAAAGTCACGGTCATGGTGCCGGTGCACATTGTCGGTACCGCTGAA
>CAZVXR010000033.1:0-5276 GCA_964630865.1 uncultured Pirellulales bacterium
AGAATAAAAATTAAGATTATCAACTTTTTCGCACATAATTAACCGCGTTATTAAAAATCGTCATCCCGTCGGCTATGCCGTCTTTGGATTTCAGCCGTGTCCAGTGCGGATGCTGCGTCCAGCGGATAAACCGTTCCGGATGCGGCATCATCCCCGTTACCCGCCGGGTGCCCTGCCCATGTCGTTTCGCATGGGCAGGATGGGACGAGGATAGACATAAAAAGACATTCTGCACCATAAAAAAATTCCACTTCAGACTCCTGACTTCTTTCATAAGTCCAGTAATCCCCCCTATCCCTATTTCCCCTCTATTTTTCTTTTTGAAAATCTCCGCATCTATTCAAGCCAGCTATTGAAAAGTAAATAATTTACCACGCCGTCCTACAGCGGAACAGTGTTGGCCGATTTTGCGCGCTTAGCCAGAACCACTTTGAGAATTTCAAACCAAAGGATACTACCAATCCCCGCAATAAAACAAAGGAGCCAGTCCCGCAGGTGAAAGAAATCAAAATGGAACAAATTTCGTAAAAACGGCACGCCAAGCACCAACGCAAGAAAAAGCGTTCCTCCGCCGACAACCCACCACAAAGCGCTGTTCGGTTCTTTGAACATCGACAGAATCGTCCGCGTCCATGAACGATTGGTCAGAATCAAACATAAATTGGAAATCACCAGCGTGACAAAGCCCAATGCCCGTGAATCATTATCCGAAAGTCCATTTCGGCGGGCAATAACAAAAACGCCCAGCACAATCGCCAGCACGCTGATCCCCTGAACAATGCTCAGAAACAGAGACCGCACATTAAACAGCCGTTCCTGCGGATTTCGCGGCGGGCGGCTCATCACATTGGGCTCGGCATTTTCGGCCTCAAAAATCACCGAACAGGCCGGATCGATAATCAATTCCAAAAAGACCACGTGAATTGGCATCAGAATCACGGGCCATGTTTCGCCCATAAAGACCGGAATCATCGACAGCCCCGCAATCGGTACATGAATGGCAAAAATATAGGATACCGCTTTTTTAATATTGTCGAAAATACGTCGTCCGAGTTTGACAGCCTGCACAATCGAAGAGAAATCGTCATCCAGCAGCACCAGCGAGGACGCCTCGCGGGCGACATCGGTGCCGCGTCCTCCCATGGCTATGCCGATATGTGCGGATTTTAGAGCCGGTGCGTCATTGACTCCGTCGCCGGTCATCGCCACAATCTCGCGATTACTCTTTAAGGCATTAACAATTCTGAGCTTTTGCTCGGGAACCACACGGGCAAAGATATTGACCTTTGAAATCCGCTGTTTGAGCTGCTCATCGCTCATCTGGTCAAGCTGCGGCCCGGTAATAACCTCTTCCGGCGAGGAAAGCCCGATTTGCCTGGCGATATTCTGCGCTGTGCCGGGGTAATCGCCGGTAATCATCACCACCCGAATTCCCGCAGTATAACATTCTCGAATAGCTGCCGGCACCGTAGGACGGATAGGATCGGCCAGACCCACCAGACCGATGAAAGTAAACTGCAGGTCGTGCTGATTCTGCGGCAGTGTTGATTGGCCAAACACACCCCTGGCCACACCGAGAACGCGCAAGCCCTCTTTGGCCATAATAGACACTTTCTCGGAAAGCTCGTTAATGGCGTTGTTATCCAGATGACAAAGATCGGCAATTGCCTCCGGAGCCCCTTTGGCCGCAACCACCAAATCAAGGCCGTCCGGCGAACGCCAAACATGCGACAAAGCCAGCAATTCGGGAGATAATGAATACTCGTGTTCCAGGGTCCAGTTGTCGTGCAAATGCTCCGTTTTTGCCAGACGGGTCTCACCAATCTGCCGCAGCGCCTTTTCCATCGGGTCAAACGGCTCTTTTTTGCTGGCCAGAATACCAAATTCCAGAAGCTCGTGAAAATGTTCCGGCAAGGGCGTCCGACCCAGTTTTTCCACATCCAAAAACTGCCCGCCGACGAAAAACTGATGCACCGACATCTGATTCATCGTCAGCGTACCGGTCTTATCCACGCAGAGAACCGTTGCAGCGCCCAGGGTTTCAATGGCTGGCATGCGACGGGTTAGAACCCGATTTTGCGAAATGCGCCACGCACCCAGCGCAAGAAAAATCGTCAGCACCACGGGCAATTCCTCCGGCAGTGTCGCCATCGCCATGGTAATGCCCACCAGCAAACCGTCCGACCATGTTTTTGACGTATTCCCACGGGTCAGCCCGTAGATGATGACAACCAATACACAGAGCGTCAATCCCACAACCGCCAGCGTTTTTACCAGCCGTCCTGTTTCCTGCTGGAGCAGCGTTTGTTCGGTTTCAAGCGTCCTGAGCGACTTGCCGATCTTGCCCAGTTCGGTCTGGCCGCCGACCGCCAATACTTCGGCTACGCCCTGTCCGGAGGTAACCAGCGTGCCGGAGTAAATAAACGGTATATTTTCGCCGCCCGGACGGCTCATGGTATCGTCTTTTTCTGAAGAACTTTTACGCACCGGAACCGATTCGCCGGTCAGCAGCGATTCATTAATCGAAAGATTGATCGTATATCGCGATACGGCATCGGCGGGCACGCAATCCCCCTCGGACAGGATTATCATATCGCCGCGAACCACCTCACGTCCGGCGATACGTCTTTGCCGTCCATCTCGGACAACCAGCGCCCGGGGGCTTGACAAATCCCGCAAAGCATCCAAAGCTCGTTCGGTGCGCCGTTCCTGAACAATGGTAATCCCCATCACGACAAAGACAAAACCCAGCAGCATCAACGCATCCCCGAGATGCTCGCGTCCCATCAGCAGATACAGAACCCCGCAGGCTACCAGCAGCAAAAACATCGGTTCCCGGATGACCTCCAGTACAATTTTGAAGACACTTCTGTTCTGGCTGGTTGGCAATTCGTTATAACCCTCCTGCTCCAGACGTCGCAACGCCTCCGCTTCGCTTAAACCCTGAATCGAATGTATATCAAAATTCTGCGACATCTCATGGCTCCACTATTTTTTCCTGTCTATTCCCGCCCAATGAATTTCCTCATCGAAACAGGACAAAAACGATCTCTAACCCAGATAGTCTATGGTTATCGATGGTGTTATCGTATTGCGAGCGGAGGGAGTTGAACCCACACATCCGTTAAGATACAAGGACCTAAACCTTGCGCGTCTGCCAGTTCCGCCACGCTCGCTAAAAGTCAGTTAAAAAAGCTCCTCATTGTCCGCATTCTCTTTGTCCGACTCGGTTTCGGAGTTGTCCGCGGCTTTGTCGTTCTGGGTCGCGATTTCCTCGATGCGCTTTTCGGCATCTTGCAAAATACCACGGCAATACTGAATCAGCTTCATCCCCTTTTCATACTGATCGAGGCTTTCCTGCAGCGGCACCTGCCCCTGTTCGATCCGTGAGACAATCTGGTTGAGCTGGTCAATGGCCTGCTCAAATGAAAGGCTATCTGCTTTGTCTTTTTTGTCACTCTTTGCCATATTTATTCCCTATCCAGCGGGTCTTGTACAACGCTGGTAAAAGTTTCCTGACGTGCCAACTCGGTTATTATCACATCGCCAGCCTGCACGTCGCCGACCGATGCAACAACCCGATTGGTCCGGCGGTTTACGGTAATACTATAACCCCTTTCCAGTACGGATTTAGGGTTCATTGCCTGTAATCTATTCTCTGCGGCGACCATTTGCAACTGGTTTTTTGAAAGACCCAGCCGAATACACCGTAAAAGGCGATTTTCAGCCGAGACCAGTTTTTGTGAACCGGCGAACAATACCCGCATCGGCTCAATCCGGGCAACCTGCCTTTCACCGCGGCTTAGCACCTCAAATGCACAAGTGAGGTGACCGCGCACGGCGGCATCCAAGCTGTCATAACACTCATCGACCTGGAGGATGCTGCTTTGCAGGAAGCGTTTGGGATCGCGGAACATGCCGCCGGCAAGCAAGGTCTGCAATTGAGATTTCAGATAACGCAACTCGCCTTTGATCGCTTGGTCGAGGTGCCTTTGTGCTGAATCCAGTAGCAATATAACCTCATTTCTATCCGGAACTGCCAGCACGCCCGCCTGGGTTGGGGTCGAGGCTCTCACATCGGCGACGAAATCCGCAATGGTAAAATCCACCTCGTGGCCAACAGCGGAGATAACCGGCAACTGGGAATCATAGATCGCCCGTGCGACGGATTCCTCATTGAATGCCCAGAGATCTTCCATTGAGCCGCCGCCACGGCCTGCGATGAGCAATTCTAAGCCGAGCTTTTTTCGCATCAGGTTTGCCTTGCGAATCGCGACGGCAATCTTGGCCGCCGCACCTTCGCCCTGGACCGGTACATCGAATAAGACCAGCTTCGCACACGGCCAGCGTTTGAAGATGCTGTCGCGGATATCTTCGACAGCCGCCCCGCTTGCGCTGGTAATGATACCGATGCACATCGGGTACTTCGGCAGGGGCTTTTTGTGATCCTCGTCGAATAACCCTTCGGCGGCGAGCTTGGTTTTGAGCTGCTCAAATGCCAATTGCAACGCGCCAACACCCGCCGGGTCGAGTTTGTCGACATAGAGCTGATACCGCCCGGACTGGAGATAGACCTCCACTGAGCCGGTCGCCAAGACGGCAAGGCCGTTTTCGGGGCGGAATTTGAGGGTGCGGAACTTACTTGCCCACATGACGCACGATAGTACGCTGCCTTCGTCTTTGAGCGAAAAATAGCAATGCCCACTGCTGTGGAGCTTAAAATCGCTGATTTGCCCGCGCACCATCAGCCGGGCCGGCACACGCTCTTCAATCGCGGCAGCCACCAGACTGTTGACCTGCGAGACGGAATAGATTGTCAATTGGTTTTTAGCCATGCGAGGATTGTACATGGTAACTCGACTATTGTAAAATGGGTTCGTTTTGTTTTTTGCGTTTTCATTATTTTTTTTCCTTTTCATTTTTTTCTTCATTTTTCAATCTCAAATTTCCAATTTACAATAAATTGTCCCTCCCGTATTAGGGGCGATTGTACGTTTTTGGACTGAAAATTCCGAATTTTTGAGGGGTCTAAAATGCGTAAGTTGTTGTGGGATAAGGGTGAAAAATTTTTTATTTTTTTGGCCGATAGCAGGATAGTGTTAGCGCAATTGGCGCTAAAATGACATACGAATTTAAAAATCGTATGTCGGTAAAGAGCAAAGAAGCAAGGAAATGTCCTGTTGTAAGTCGTTATTTTTGGAAGTGAATTTACTGGAGTTATGAGAGGGAAGTATACAGGTATACAGGAATACAGAGGGGAAATTGGGGAAGAAGTC
>CAZVXR010000034.1:0-3022 GCA_964630865.1 uncultured Pirellulales bacterium
CGAGTCAGGTCCTTTGCATCAATGGCAATCTCTGATTTGCCGGCTTCGCGGGGCGGGATGATCAGCTCCGTATGCCCCATGCGTTTTGCTTCCGGCAGCAGAGCGATAAAGCATTTTTCCAGGTCTTTGGTTCCTGTTTTCTGCATCAGTTCTGCCGGTGTTCCCGTCGCCAGCACCTGGCCATCATCCATCGCGACAATCCAGTCCCACTTCTGCGCTTCATCCATGTAAGCGGTGGAAATCATGACACTCATACTCGGACGCCCTTTGCGAATATCGTCAATGAGTTTCCAGAACTGCTGCCTGGAAAGCGGGTCGACGCCGGTGGTAGGCTCGTCGAGAATCAGAAGGTCCGGTTCGTGAACCAATGCGCCGCAAAGACCTACCTTTTGTTTCATACCGCCCGAGAGCTTGCCGGCGGGACGTTGGTCAAAGGGACCAAGCCCGGTGGCATCGAGCAGTTGCTTTATGCGAATCGGACGCTCCGCGGGGGATAGTCCGAAGAGCTGCGCCATGAAGTCGACGTTGTCGTAAACGCTCAGCTCCAGGTAGAGGTTCTTGCCAAGACCCTGAGGCATATACGCGATCTGCGGACAGACAATGCGCCGATGTCCGACGTCGTCAATGTCGCCGTCCAGAACCGTGATTTTCCCTTCCTGAAGCTTCTTGGAACCGGCGACCAGGGCCATGAGCGTGGATTTACCGACGCCGTCGGGGCCGACGATACCGACCATAAGACCGCTGGGAATATCCAGAGATATCCCATTTAAGGCTTTAACCTTGCCATAGTGGTGGGTCACATCCTTAATCGAAACCACCGGCTTGCCGGCAGATACAGCCCAAGACTCCTGAGACACGGATGACACCATGGTTATATCTCCAAAGTGATGTAGTTAACTTGTTTCGGGCTGCTGCATCTCGCACGCGGCTTTGTTGTGGTTCTCATTTGGTTCCTGTTTCGGGTTTGGGATCGGCAGGATTGCCGGTTGGATTTTCCGCCGTCATCCCGGGCTTAACCAGATTCTGCAGTTTGGCGGGCCATACCGCAGATTCGGTCAGCTTGACATACCCGACTCCCCGAACGCCAGTCTTGATGCGTTCAATGTAGGAGGCGACAAGCTCTTCAGGAACCTGTATTTTGACTCGGAACATCAGCTTGTCACGCTCACTCTTTGTCTCGACCTGCTTGGGAGTGAACTGTGCTTCCGGAGATACAAAACTGACAGTTCCCGCAACCGCGTATCCGGGAGTATGGTCAACCGTAATCCTCGCTTCGGCCCCGATCTTTAACCTGGAAGCCTGTTCTGACGGAAGGAAAATTTCCATATAGATATCTTCGAGGTTCACCAGTGTTAACGCTTTTCCGCCGGCAGAAAGGACTTCGCCGACTTCGGCCAGCCGATACAGCACTCTTCCGCGTACGGGAGACTTCAGCGTCGCATCATCAATCCGGCTTTGGACTGTCGCCACGTTGGCCAGGGCGACTTCGACCTGCTGTTTGGCGGTTTGCATCTTGGCTTCCACTTCCGCCAGGGCGGCGGCGGTTGTTTCTATCTGTGTCTTGCGGGTATCCAGTTCCCGCTGCGAAGCAGCGTTCGCTTCGACCAGCTTACGGGTACGTTCGACTTCGATCTTGGCGTTTTCGACTAAACTTTTCTGTTTGACGATGGCGGAGTTTGCAGCCGCTACCTGTTCCTGTGCGGCAGCGACACTGGCCTTGGCCTCGGCCAATTGCGATTCCAGAGTCACGGTATCCAGTTTCACCACCACCTGGCCCGGAGTGACCAGGTCGCCTTCTTTGACGAGCATTTCCTTGACACGCAGCGGTTCTTTGGCCGCGACATCAACCAGTTTGGATTCCAGACGGCCGTTCCCTGATGCAATACCCTCCGGCAGCGCGTTTTGCCATGCTTTCCATATCTTAAAGCCGACAACCGCGGCAACCACCACAACAACCAAGAGGATAATTGTCTTGAGAGACTTTTTGTTATTATCGTTGGACATAAGAAGACTCCCTAATAGCTAACGGTTAAAAAAGTCCGTACCGGCAACACAGCCTATACTCTGACGATCATTCTTCACAACAATATTATACCATAAACAACGTTTTATCATATTGACAAGAACCGAAATTCCTGTCCGATTTTCTGTCTAAATACCGACAACACCTGCCGGTTGAAAATTCTCACCAGTCCACTGTCTGCATGGGCATCTTACCTGCCGGTGTCGGATCTGCCAGGGCTTCAGGTGCTGGTTTCGACGGCAGCAGTTTGCCCCAGTTAGTCCGTTTCTGCATCTGGGTCTGTGTGCTTTCCGGTACGATCGGCTGACCCTGACGCAATTCCCAGCCGCCGCCGAGGGCCTTGTACAGGGCAATCAAATTCGTGGCAATGGACGACTGTGTCTGAGCCAGGCTGTTTTCTTCCTGCAGCAGTGAACGCTGAACATCCAGTACCCGCTGATAATCCACTGCGCCTTCTTTATATTGCGCCATCGCAATCTCTAACGACCGTTTGGCGGCATTAACAGCATTTTGGTCAAACACGGTGGCTTCCTGAGCTCTGAGGAAACCGGTCATTGAATCTTCCACTTCCTGAGCGGCTTTGAGCACGGTGTTCTGGTAGTTAATCAGCAATTGCTGGAATTTGGCATCTTGTACCCGTACATTATTTTCGATGCGTCCAAAATTGAAAATGGGCCAATTAAATCCCGGGCCGAAAGAATACGTGAAACTGTCACCGTCAAAGAGATTGTGAAATTCAGCATTGTTGGATTGGCTTCCGCCATCACTGCTGGATTGAAATCCAACAGAACCGAAAAGCGAAAAACTCGGATAGAGATCGGCTTTGGCCATACCAATGCGGGCACATTGTGACATGGCATACAGTTCGGCACTGCGGATATCCGGACGCCGACGCAACAATTCGGCAGGCATACTGACATTCACTTTGGGTTGCGAGACCGGAATGCCAGCTGCACCGTCCAGCAGTTTCTTTATGTCTCCGACCGGCTGATCCAGCAG
>CAZVXR010000035.1:0-2465 GCA_964630865.1 uncultured Pirellulales bacterium
GCCGAGGGGATTACCACGTCGTTCTTAGACCAGGTATAGGGGCCGTTTAATATACCCACTACCTTAAAGATTTGCGACTCGTCAGGTTTGAGGTTAATGGTACTCGTGGTTGGGGTTTGGCTCAGGATACAGCCACTAAGACTTGCTAGAATAACGGAAACCAGGAACATCAGGATTACATTTCGCTTCATTGCTTCCTCCTCATATTTTTAATGTTGAGCAACCAATTCAGGCTGCATGCATTACATCATTGTGGAGCTTTAAAAAGCATTATACTGGTGAAGACATCTCAAAGTTGCCGTTCAGATGAATAATTTTTTAAGAAAAAACATACAAAAATCATGCCATTCGACCACGATTTTGTTTTATGAATCCTATCAATGCGTTAGGTTTGTGCGGGGTGCCAGTCGTTGATAGTGTGCATGCGAATGGGAAACTATTTTCTCATTAATTGTAATTTAATGCCTATATTAGCAAGGGAGGGGACAGGAGATAGGAGACACGAGGCAGGAGACAGGAGATGGGAGATTTTTGGAGGGACGTGCGCCGTCGCGTCCGACCGGCCACGACAGAGCGTGGCCCTTCCCTTCATCAAAATATTTTATCTGCAGATACCGCAGATTTTCGCAGATTATGGAAACCCAGGGTGTCACTCATTAGGGCCCGGTAATTCCGTACCCAAATTCATGATCTCTATGTACCGGGCATAGCTAAAAAGCCTGTTGCGTTTCTGCTCGGTCAGCTCGCGAACAACGCCTAGACGCTGAAGGTGTCCGAGGCATTTGTTGATAGTGGCCGGAGTGATACCGGTTTTTTCGACAAGCCAACCCGCAGTGACAATGGGGTGCTCCAGAAGCGCCTGATGCGTCCGAAGGGTGGATGTCGCTGCACGGCCAAGCCCGCTAATCTTTTCACGATCCTGATTCAACAGTTCAAGAAGCTGCTGGGCGGTCTCCGCCGCCTGGGTAGCAGTGACAATGACCGCATCTGCGAAAAACTCAAGCCAGGCTTCCCAGTCCCCGGTCAAGCGAACATTGTTGAGCAGCTCATAGTAAAACTGGCGCTGCGTCTTGAAGTAGAGACTCAGATAAAGCATCGGCTCCCTGAGCACTTTCTGTTCACACAAAAACAGCGTTATCAGCAGACGGCCAAGACGGCCGTTACCGTCCAGAAATGGGTGGATTGTCTCGAATTGCACATGAGCAAGTGCCGCCTTGAGCAACACCGGTGCCGACTCGGGCAGGTTCTGCAAAAACAGCTCCAGTTTGCCCATGCAGTCCATCACCTGATCGGCCGGAGGTGGGACAAAGGCTGCATTGCCAGGACGGGTGCCTCCGATCCAATTCTGGCTACGCCGGAATTCGCCCGGCGTCTGATTGCCGCCTCTCGTTTTGGCCAGCAACACCCCATGAATTTCTTTGATAAGCCTCAATGACAGAGGAAAACCAGCGGCCAATTGGTTCAAGCCATGGTTCATAGCGGCAACGTAGTTGCTGACTTCCTGGACATCGGAAATCGGAACGCTGGGTACCTGGTCAAGCTCAAAAAGCAACAGGTCGGAGAGCGACGACTGGGTCCCCTCGATCATGGAGGAGAGCACCGCCTCCTTGCGGACATACATATAGAGAAAGAGCGAAGTGTCCGGCAGCAGAGTAGAAACACTGTCCAATCGTCCGAGCGAAAGCAATGCCTGGTCGAATTTGTTCCGCAGTTCATGTGTCCATTCGATTGGGGGGTTGGGTGGCAGCGGTGCTGGTACGAAGGCCTGCGCCTTCTCGCCCACCGTGGATATTGCCACATAATGCCCTTGGATCTCTCGCTTCATGCGCCCCTCCTCGAACCTAAAATTAGGATTGTTCATATTTTAGTTTCATGCTTAAAGCTAAAATAACTTTGCGAGACGCAAAAGACAAGAGGATTTCCTCAAACATCTAACACGGATGAGATTAGAAGATTTAGACAGTACCTTTTCAAATCTCATTATCTCATCAGCGACCCTTTTTATGCCATACAAAATGAGACATTTGACAAACAACTGCATCACAAAAATCATTAAAACAATTACCATAATTTGCAGGGATTCTATTGAAAGAAAGCTGTATATTTTCCCTTAATTAATATAAGAATATTAAAGTCCAATAATACGAGTGAAAAAAAATCAGGAGGGATTTATGAAGAACAGGTTGTTGGTTTATATAATAGCATCAGTTATTTTTCTGTTATCGGCAAGCATGCTATCCGCTCAAGACGACATTCACAAACAGGGTTCCTGCAAATACTGTGGCATGAACCTGGAACAGTACGCGCACAGCAGGATGCTTATTACGTATGATGACAACACTGAGACCGGGGTCTGTAGTATCCATTGTGCGGCAATAGACCTGGCAATCAACCTCGATAAAACACCAAAGAGCATACAGGTCGGCGATTATAATACAAAAAAGCTCATCGATGCGGAACAGGCT
>CAZVXR010000036.1:0-3739 GCA_964630865.1 uncultured Pirellulales bacterium
CAGGTCGATCGTTCGGCTCTTTTTCGCCAATGGCTTCGGCGTATCGTTCAAGCCCTTTGTATTCGACTTCGAGATCCGGCTCAAATTGCTCAACGCCGCTGGATTCCAGCGCAATACTGAGTTCATCCCGGATTTCTTCCAGCATTTGTGTATCGAGATGTTGTTGTTCGGCGCATCGGATACGGTCGCAAAGATTGTCGATGCAGCGGATAATCCGCATACAGAAACGGCGAATGAGCATCCAGTCGTAGCCATCCTGAAGCTTTTTGACCTGATCCTGCTGTTTGGCGGCAAACTGGCGAATGGCCGACACTTCTTCCGTTAATTCCGACAGGCTGCTGAGCATCGGCTCGGTGGTCATCATGGAAGACGATTCGAGGGCTGTTACAAGCGTATCGGTATCGGGAGAGCAGGTATGGTGTGATGGATACGCGTGTGAATGCGATGAAAGCCCGGCGGTTTTGTGGGCTGAACGAAACGATTCAAAATAGCCTGTTTCGGTGTTTCTCGGGATGGTTTCAAAGCTTGAAATTGTCGCAGCGGGCTCAGGGTTCGGGTCAGAGTCCATCGACGACTTAGGTTCTGTACTGCTTTGCGATTTGAGCGGCTCGGCGAGCTTGACTTTGGGTTGCTCGATTTCCGTGAGATTTTCTTTTTGAGAGCGATTGCGTTGAATACGACTGGCTATGGCATTCCCGGCACAGATAACCCATGTCAGGACAAATACCACCATACCGGCGATGAGGCAAATGAGCGAGCCGATTCGGACCAATTCTTGAGTTTCTGTGGATTGTCGGTACTGTTCGACTTTTTGTTCCCAGTCCGGACCGTAAAGAACGACAGCCAATTCGCTCGGAATGTTTTTTTGTCCTTCCGCCAATTCCGCAATATCGACAGCCAGCCGTCGATTTTGGTCCTGCCGGAGCTGAGTCTGGATAGCCGGTCCGCCGTAAATTCCCTTGCCCCAGGGATTGTCGATTTTTTGTTCGGACGACAGAGCATTCCATTTTTGATAACTGTCGAGGTATTGGTCGGTGCCATTTTGGACTTGCGAACGCCATCGCTGGGTCTGTTCGGACAGTGTTGTCAGGCGAGTCTGAACCGCCCACAACCCGACAGCTCCGGGGACGATAAGAAAAATTGCCCAGACAGTGTATATTTTTTTACTCATTTGGCCATTTGAATTAAGTTTTATTTCTGGCTACGTTATATCGTGTTAAAATCCAGCGCTTTCATAAAAAATTTACATAACGTTGATGTATCGGTCAAATAAAAGGGGGAGATAATCGCGGTTTTGGTTAATTTAGGGGGTTAGAGTATACGCCAAATCAAGACACAGTGAGTCCTATAACTAAGACATCCCGAAGTTTTTTTATTTGCAATTATGGGTCTATATAATCCACATATTGTTTATAAAATTAAGGATTGCAAATCAATCAATTTTTACTATAATGCCCTGCTTGTGAAATTAAGGTAAGATTGTGGATAGCCGCATAGGGCGGCTTGTGATGTAATGGAAAGGTTTTTTAAGACGTATGATTACCAAAGAAAAAAAGCAGCAGATCATTGAAGAAAACAAGAAGACAGGAACTGATACCGGCTCGCCGGAAGTGCAGATTGCGATTCTGACCGGCCGGATCAATGAGCTTACAGATCACTTCAAGGAACACCCTAAGGATCATTCCTCCCGCAGAGGCCTTCTGAAGATGGTAGGTACCCGCACATCTTTGCTTAAATATGTGCGAAATAAAGATTTAGACAGGTACCGTCAGATTATCTCCAAACTGGGACTTCGCAAATAAGCATACGGCAGACGATGTGCGTTTATAGCACAGGGCGTTGCTGTATTTTATTAAAGCGGATGTTGTAGATAGAGAATGAAAACCATAAGAAAGAAGGTTCTATATGTTTAAGGTACAAAAAGTCCAAAAAGAAATAGGCGGCAAAATGATTACCCTTGAAACCGGGCGAATTGCTCGTCAGGCTCAGGGTTCTGTGGTTGTTACCTGCGGCGAAACGATGGTTTTGGCGGCGGTTTGCGTTGCCGCTCCCCCCAGAGACGAAATTGATTATTTTCCGCTCAGCGTTGATTATCGTGAAAAATACAGTGCTGCGGGGAAATTCCCCGGCGGCTTTATGAAGCGTGAAGGTCGTCCCACCCAGAAAGAAGTGCTCACGGCACGGATGATTGACCGTCCGATTCGCCCATTGTTTCCGGATGGCTATTTCAATGAAGTGCAGATTATGGTGCAGGTTCTCAGCGCCGATACGGATAACGATCCGGATGTGCTGGCAATGATTGCCTCCAGCGCTGCCTTATGCATCAGCAAGATTCCGTTTCAGGGGCCTCTGGGCGCCGTTCGCGTCAGCCGCGTTGGCGGAAAGTTTATTGTGCTTCCTATCTACAAAGAGGTCGAAGCCAGCGATATGAATCTGATTCTTGGCGGTCGTCGGGATGCGATCAATATGATTGAAGTCGACGCCAAGCAGGTATCCGAGGAAGTCGCCGCCGCGGCGATCCAGGAAGGCCACAAGGCCATTGGTCAGGTTTGTGATTTAATTGATGAATTGGTCGCCAAGTGCGGCGTTGCGAAAGAAGTAGAGATTTGTGAGCTTGAAAAGGCTCTCTTGGATGAAATTAACCAAACCTGCTTTGCACCGCTGTGCAGCGCGTACCAGATTATCGGCAAAGCAGAGCGGAATAAGGCGGTACGCGAGATTATCGAACCGCTCGAACAAAAATACTGCAAGGCAGCCGAGCCGCGGTGCAGCGGGGTTCAGCTTAAGCGGATCCTGGAAATCGTACAGCGAAACGCGGTACGAAAACTGCTGCTTGATGGACATCGTCCTGACGGCAGAAAATATGATGAAATTCGTCAGATTAGCTGCGAAGTCGGGGTTTTGCCGCGTTCGCATGGGTCGGCGCTGTTCACTCGCGGCGAGACGCAGGCGTTGGTATCCTGCACGCTCGGCACCGGCAGAGATGAGCAGTTGGTCGATGGCTTGCAGGAACAATACGGCCAGAAGTTCATGCTGCACTACACGTTTCCGCCGTATTCGGTCGGCGAAGTCAAACCTATTCGTGGGCCCGGACGTCGGGAAATCGGCCATGGGGCGTTGGCGGAAAAAGCGTTAGAACAGCTTAAGCCGGCTCAGGAGAAATTTCCCTATACGATCAAGATCAGCTCCGATATTACCGAATCCAACGGGTCCAGCTCGATGGCATCGGTGTGCGGCGGATGTCTGGCAATGATGGATGCCGGTGTTCCGATGGAATTGCCTGTTGCGGGCATTTCGATTGGTCTGGTCTCCGAGGGCGACCGCTATGAGCTTTTAACGGATATCATTGGCGACGAAGATCATTTCGGCGATATGGATTTTAAGATTGCCGGAACAGAAAAAGGCATCACCGCGATTCAATTAGACATTAAAGCCGAAGGATTGCCGCACCCTATTATGGTCAAGGCGATGGAACAGGCCCGCAAGGCACGGCTGTCTATTCTTAATACGATGAAGCAGGCAATTGACAAGCCGCGTGAGCAGTTGAGCGTCTATGCACCGAAGATCGTCAGCATTAAGATTGACCCCGAATATATCGGCAAGGTCATTGGTCCTGGCGGCAAGAACATTAAGGGTATTCAGGAGCAGACCGGAGCGCTGATTGAAATTGAAGAAGACGGCACTGTGTCGATTAGCTGTGTCGGCGGCAATGGCCACCTGGTCGCTCGCGGCATGATCG
>CAZVXR010000037.1:0-2620 GCA_964630865.1 uncultured Pirellulales bacterium
TTACAACAACCCCTTCGGCGGATATGATTACCCAGACAGCGCTGGCAATTCCCCTCTATATTCTTTATGAAGGCAGTCTTCTTTATTGCAACATTTACAAGCGAAAACCCAGAGTTCTTGCTACAGAAACCGACCTTTCGCAAGAGAAATAGGTCTAACTGTGATACCCTTTGGACGACTCGTCTTTCTCTGAGACGGTTTTTTCAGCGACTTTGTCGGATTCATCCAATGCTTTCTTGATGTCGTTTTCGGATTCTTTGATGCCCTTTTTAAACTCGGTGATGCTTTTGCCTATATTGCGGGCAACATCCGGCAGTCGGCGGCCAAAGAGCAGCAAAGCAATAAGCCCTATGACTATCCATTCAGCTCCGCCAGGGAGCCCCATAATGGCAATAGTATTTAACATTTAAAATGTCCTTTCATTGTCTGCAGTAATTACAATTATACCATTTTACTACAACTAATTTTAATGTCAACAGTTAGGGTTTAGCCAAAATCGCTTCTATTTTCGTCAACTCATCTTCGGTAAACGAGATATTGTCCAATGCTTTGAGATTATCTATGATCTGCTCTGTCTGGCTGGCGCCAATCAAGACCGAGGTAATCCGTTTATCTGACAAAAGCCATGATACCGCCATTTGCGACAGTGATTGTCCACGGTTTAGGGCAACTTCGTTCAAAGCATTCAACTTAGCCACTAATTCGGGAGTTATGTTGTCTGCTTTCAAGAAAGGGCTTTTTCCTCCTGCCCGGGAATCGGCGGGGATTGCCCCAGAAAGATATTTGCTGCTCAAAAGCCCCTGTGCCAGCGGCGAATAAGGGATGCATCCCAGCCCTAATTGTTCCAATGTAGATAGCAACCCTTGTTTTTCGATACCCCGGACAAGCATAGAATATTTCGGTTGGTGAATGACAAACGGACAATCACGTTGCCGCAAAAACTCCGCCGCTTTTAGCGTCAACTCCGGCGGATAATTTGAAATGCCCACATAGATTGCCTTACCCATCTTGACAATATCGACTAATGCTCCCATCGTTTCTTCCAGTGGAGTATTTCGGTCAACGCGATGGGAATAAAATATGTCTACATAGTCCAATTTCATCCGCTTAAGCGACTGGTCAAGACTGGATAATAGATATTTCCGACTTCCGCCATCGCCATACGGACCGGGCCACATCAAATACCCTGCCTTCGTAGAAATAATCAGCTCGTCCCGATAACCCGCTAAATCCGAAGCCAGGATTTGTCCAAATCGTGTCTCGGCAGCCCCCGGCGGCGGACCATAATTGTTCGCCAGATCAAAATGGGCAATTCCCGCATCAAACGAAGTGAGAATCATCTTACGGTTGACTTCAAAATCATCGCTATCGCCAAAATTTTGCCACAACCCCAGTGATAGCGCAGGTAATTTTAATCCGCTTTGCCCGCAAGGACGGTACAGCATCTTATCATATCGATTTGGATTCATTGCGTCGCCTTTTATAAACTTTCTGTTTCACGTAATGGTAATATAACCAGCTCTGTTTCATCCCCAATGACTTTAATAGTTCGCCAATTGCCGCTGCGATATCGTAGATACAGAATACCGCTAAACAGCAGCAATGTTAAACACAGTAGTGTCCATGCAGTCTGCGGCGGCAGGTGCAACACCCGTATCGCTACAGCCAGCACGGCAACTAAGACCCAGTGCATCGTAACTGAAATACACATCACCCAAAACGTGTCGCCCGCTCCGCGTAAGGCTCCACCAAAGACCAGCATCATTGCGTCGGCCATCACATAACACGCTGCCATACGCAGCATCGACACCGCCATTGGAAACGCCTGGGTGAAAATCGCATTTTCGTGCTGTGGGCGAAATGCACCAATTAAATAGGCAGGGAATATCGCAAATGTCAAAAAAGTACAGAATGAATACAGCCAGGCTAATTTGAGCCCGGACAGTGTTGCGCGATGGGCGGTGTCGGGGTTGCCTGCGCCCATATAGCGGCCTACCAGGCTAATTACGCCGATATGAATGCCAATCAGCGGGATAAAGGAGACCATATCCCAGTTAAATACGACGGTAACCGCAGCGGCGGCAGTGGAACCGATAGCGTGAAACATCAGGATCATAATGTCGAACGCCAGCAGGTTGAGGAAAAACTCCACGCCGGAAGGGTAGCCGAATCGCAGGAGCTTTTTCATGACCACCCAGTCATAATGGAATGATTGCGCCACGGCATAGAGAGTACGGTTGGATCGGCCAAAATACGCCATCAGCAGGATAACAAGGCCGCAGGCTCCGCCGATGAGCGTGGCATACGCCGCCCCGGCGATGCCCATTGCGGGCAATCCGAACTTGCCGAAAATAAACAGATAATCCAGAACAACATTGACAATCATCGCGGTAAAGGAGGAAATCATCACAATACGGGTGCTGCCAATCCCGGAAAAAAAGCAGCTCAGGCAACTGCGCAGCAGGCCGATTAGCGACCCAAAAAGCAGAATATTGAAATAGATTTTCTGCGGGGCAAGCTGTTCAGCCGAAATGTGCATCACATCAAACAGCCAAAGCCCCAGCGGACGGCAAGCTATATTTGCCGGGTAAGCAATCATGCACAGAATAAGCCCCTGTGT
>CAZVXR010000038.1:0-3953 GCA_964630865.1 uncultured Pirellulales bacterium
ATCCTTCGCTGGCTGTCGGTAAAGATAACCTACTTTCCATTTACAATGGTCGTCTTGCCGAGCAGTTTGTTGCCCAGGAATTATTGGCTTGGCATAGCGAGAGACTTTATTATTGGTCACGCGCCGCCCGAAGTGCCAATGCCGAAGTGGATTTTCTTGCTGTGCGCGACAATAAAATTTACCCCGTTGAGGTTAAGTCTGGTTCGGCCGGGCGGCTCAAAAGTCTGCATCTATGCTTGGAAAATTATCCGAATTGTGAGCAAGGATGGGTATTGCAAGATGGCCCGTACAGGGAGTTGCCAGAGCAAAAACTGGTCTTTTGGCCCCTCTATGCCACTCCGCAACTGGGTAATCGGCAACGTCTGCCTCTGGAAGATTAACTCCTAAAATATCGAAAAAAAGCCGATCAGGTTTCCATGCTTGGACATTTTTGCAAGAAGTACAAACCCAAGATGGGAATTGTCATCACCCGTGAAAAAGAATGTAAAATGGAGGACGATCTCTATTTGCCATTGCGGTACTTTCGATTAGTGAATTGAGTATGTCGAGGCCAATTGTGATATGCAAAAGCAATGCACGAACCACCTGACTATGATACTTGCCAATAAACACACTCCCAGATGGCAGCAGGGGAGAAGCAGAATTCCATGCCGCGGTCTGATGCCGCTGTTTGTGCTGAACTGCGGACGGGTATGGAAGAAAATGTCAATCCCGATGGGCACACTGGCTGATAAGATTAGGCTGGTGCTTACAGTAACGCTAAAACCATGGGGCGATGTCCACAAGGACGAGAAAGGGATTTTACAAGCGAGCCAAAGATAGTGATTGACGACGTTGGCGCAAGGTATGCGATGCATTGTCTAAAAATAGCAATACTATATCTTTTAAGATGCAAATCACATTGGGTGCCTTGTTGTCAAGTACCGTAGGATTAAAGTGAGCATTTCTATCCAGAATTATTGCTCATAGTCTGTAATCATAGCATAAAAGCTTGGCGATGAGTTCAGTAGTTTTTTCTATAAAGCAATTAACTCTTTTAAAAACGAATTGTGCGAAAATAATTTTTGTACCCTACTCCCGCCCGTCAAGCTTTTCAGGGTAAAAAAACGTTTTATAATAATCTGCGTCATCTGCGAAATCCTGCGGTTGTTTTTTTTAATATACAATTTTCAATATCCAATATCCCCTCTGTATTCCTGTATTCGTTCATTCCTGTATTCTTGTTTTCATAAGTCCAGCAAATTAGCCGCAAAAATAACGACTTACAACAGGACATTTCCTTGCTTCTTTGCTCTTTGCTGACATACGATTTTCAAATTCGTATGTCATTTTAGCGCCAATTGCGCTAACACTATTTTGCTATCGGCCAAAAAAATAAAAAAAATTTCACCCTTATCCCACAACGACTTACGCATTTTAGACCCCCCGAAATTTAAGAATTTTCAGTCCAAAAACGTACAATCGCCCCTAATAAGGGAGGGACATTTTTTTAAAAAGTGAATAGAAAAATGAAAAAATTAAGAAAGAAAAAAAATATGAAAAATAGGTGTCATCGACAAAATCTGCCGTTCCTTTTTTCGATTTTCGGCATTCGCCGGAATCGTTTGACTTTGGAGCCGAAAGCGTCTATCATTACCCCGATGGATAACAGTGGTTCTATACGGAGAGATTATGGCAGATAAAGGCTTTGTACATCTGCATTTACATACACAGTATTCGCTTCTGGATGGAGCGATTTCCTGCGACCGGCTCTTTAAGCGGTGCAAGGAACTGGGCATGGGTTCGGTCGCGATGACCGACCACGGCAACATGTTCGGGGCAATCGACTTTTATACTGCCGCGAAATCTGCCGGGGTTAAGGCCATCATCGGGCTGGAAGCCTACATTGCCCCCGGTTCGCGCTTCGATAAGCAGGGCGGCGGCGGAGTCAAGGAAAACGCTTATCACATCCTGCTGCTGGCCGAAAACAACACGGGTTACAGAAATCTGCTGAAATTGAGCAGTATCGGATATACCGAGGGGTTTTATTATCGTCCGCGCATCGACAAAGAAGTCTTGGCGCAGTTTAATGAGGGGCTGATTTGTCTGACCGCGTGTATGGCCGGCGAAGTCCCCGCTCAACTGCTCCGCAATGGTGAACAGGCGGCGAAAGATGCCGTCGAGCAATATCTGAAGATTTTCGGTCCGGAACGGTTTTTTATCGAAATCCAGGAACATACGCCAAATGAATACCCGCAATTAGGACAAATGATGGCGGACATGGCTGAAAAGATGGGGCTGGGAGTGGTTGCGACCAATGATGTCCATTTTCTGGATGCCGAGGACTATCAGGCTCACAATGCGCTCTGCTGTATTAGTACCGGCAAAAAAGTAACCGACCCCGACCGGCTGATTTATCCGCCGGATGTGTTTTTGAAAAGTTCTGAGCAGATGCGGGAGCTTTTCCCTTACGCACCGCAAGCCTGCGATATGACGTTGGAAATCGCCAAACGCTGCAATGCGGAAATCGACCTGAAAAGTCGGCACGCACCGATTTATCGTCCCGCCAACGGCAGCAAGGCGGAGGATTTCCTGTCGAAGCTGGTCTATGATGGTGCGAAAAAACGCTACGGCAAAATAACCGATGAGATTAAAGAACGTATTGAGCGTGAATTACAGATTATTTCCGGCAAGGGCTTTGCCAGTTATTTTCTGATTGTCTGGGATTTCTGCAATTTTGCCCGTGAAAATAATATCCCCGTTGGCGCAAGAGGCAGTGCCGTCGGCACGGTGGTTGGCTACTGCCTTGGCGTATGCGATGTGGACCCGATCCGGTACGACCTGCTGTTTGAGCGGTTTATGGACCCGGAACGAAATGAGATGCCTGATATCGATATTGACATCTGTCAGGATGGCCGCGCGCAGGTGTTGGATTATGTGCGTAAAAAATACGGTCATATCGCCCAGATTATTACGTTTGGAACAATGAAAGCACGGGCGGCGATTCGGGATGTCTGCCGCGTGATGGATGTCCCGCTGTCGGAAGCAGATAAATTAGCCAAGCTGATCCCGACCGAATTGAAGATGACTCTCGATAAGGCGCTGGATGTCGAGCCGGATTTAAAAAAGGCATATGACGAAAACCCGAATTACCACGAGGTCATCGAGGTTGCCAAAAGACTGGAGGGGCTTTGCCGCCATGCTTCGGTGCATGCTTGCGGCGTGGTGATCGCCGATGCTCCGCTGACGGAATTTCTGCCGCTTTACAAGCAGGGTGATTCAGAAGAATTGATTACGCAGTATGAAGGTCCGATGGTCGAAAAAGTCGGCCTGCTGAAGATGGACTTTTTGGGTCTGCGGACGCTGAGCGTCATTCAGCGTGCGGTCGATTTGATAGCGGCAAGTTACAACAAAAAAATCGACATCGAGACAATAGACATTACCGACCAAAAGGTCTTTAAGGATATTTTTGCCAAAGGTAAAACCAAAGGCGTGTTCCAGTTTGAATCCGGCGGGATGCAGGATATGCTGATGAAGCTTCGTCCTGACCGGCTGGAAGACCTCATCGCGGCCAACGCCCTGTACCGTCCGGGCCCGATGGCGCTGATTCCGGACTATATCGAACGCAAGCACGGTGCCAAATGGGATGTGCCGCATCCGATTATGCGCGAAGTTCTCGAAGAGACGTTCGGTATTATGGTCTATCAGGAACAGGTGATGCGGATTTGCAATCGGCTTGGTGATATTCCGCTGCGCGAGGCGTATGGGCTGATTAAGGCCATCGGCAAAAAGAAATTGGATGTGATTGCCGCTGAGAAAAAGCGATTTAGCGAAGGCTGCGTCAAAAAAGGTCTGACTGCGGTACAGGCCGATGAGATTTTCGAATTGATCGAGCGGTTCGCCGGTTATGGTTTCAACAAGAGCCATGCGACGCGATATTCATTTGTGGCATATCAGACGGCATGGCTGAAGGC
>CAZVXR010000039.1:0-6751 GCA_964630865.1 uncultured Pirellulales bacterium
TAATGCGAGCGATTAAAGACGCCAATTTCGCCCGCACACGGAACATTATTATGGATTCGCCACAGGAAATCGTGCGACAGCTCCAATGAACTGGGGGACTTGAACGGGGTCACTCTGCACCCTTGCGGATTCAGTTGGCCAAACACATTGCGTATCGTTCCATCCTTGCCGCCAGCGTCCATCGCCTGAAGAACCACCAGCAGCGCCCGCTTATTCTCGGCATACATCACAAATTGAAGTTCGACAAGACGTTTGAGATTTTTTGCCAAACGCTCCTTTGCTTGCTGCTTATCAAAACCCATGACATCGTCCGGGTCCCAATGCGACAGTGTGGTGGACTTATGAAATGGGACTTGCAATTTTTTTACCAGCAATTCTGCTTTGTTCATTTGTGTCCCTCTCTAAATAAGTGTCATTAATTGCTCGGCTAAGACAGACGGCTTTTGAAGTCTTGGTAGGTAAAATGCCGCTGGACTTTATATTCCTCTTTGTCCGGGTCATACAGCACAATATCCGGCAGATTGATGCCATTAAACATTGTATTTTTGACCATCGTATAGTGTGCCATATCGGCAAATACCAGCTTGTCGCCGATGTGCAGCGGGCGGTCGAATGAGTAATCGCCGATAACGTCGCCTGCCAGACAGGTTGGACCAGCCAGCCGGTAAGTGTGCGTTTTTTTGCCGGGAAGATCGCCGCCGTTAATGTTGGGGCGGTACGGCATTTCCAGTACGTCCGGCATGTGAGCCGAAGCGGATGTATCGAGAATGGCAATGTCCATTGCGTTATGGGTAATATCCAGGACGGTGGTAATCAGCACGCCGGTATTGAGGGCAATTGCCTCGCCGGGTTCGAGATAGATGGTCTTAATGTTGGGATAACGGGCATAGAAATCCGTAATTAGTCGGCACAGCAGGTTAATGTCGTAATCCGGACGGGTAATGTGATGCCCGCCGCCAAAGTTCATCCACTCCATCCGGCGAATAATATCCCCAAAGTGCTTATCCACAGCAGGCAGTGTCCGCTGGAGCGAATCGGCATTCAGTTCACACAGTGTATGAAAATGCAGCCCGGTAATACCGTCAAGGTGGTCTTCGTTGAAAAATTCTCGCAGTGCGCCAAGTCGAGAGCCGGGGGCGCACGGATCGTAGATTTTGGTTTTGACCTCACTGTGCATGGGGTTGATGCGAATGCCGCATTGGATTTTTCGCGGGGCAGACAAGACCTTATCCCGAAAATGCATCCACTGGGTAAAGGAATTAAAGACAATATCATCGACAATCTGGATGTAGTTTTCCATGTCGTCGTCGCGGTATGCCGGGGCGCAAAGGTGGACTTCCTTATCGAAAAACTCCCGGGCAAGGCGGGCTTCGTGCAGACTGCTGGCGGCGGCGCCAGCCAGATACTGCCTGCACAGGCCAAAAGTACTCCAGGCGGCAAATCCCTTCAGGGCAAGCAAAATCCGGCAACCTGCCCGATCCTGAACAGCCTTTAATATCTCAAGATTTCTTCGCAACAACCCCAAGTCGATCAAATAACAGGGGGTCGGAACATGGGTTAGATCATACTGATTTCCAGAAATTATGTTCATGCAACTGCCCTAACAAGAGATTTAAATATCTGTAAATCGCGACGTTTTTCCTGTCCGGCTTTGCTGTTCCCGGCGGGTAGCTTCCTGAAGGATTTTCTTTTCTTTGCTAGTCAGATTGCCGATACCCTGCTGGTGAATTTTTTCGAGGATGCGATCGACCTCAACCTGAAATTGCCGCTCTTTCTGTATTTTTCGATCCCACGTCCCTTTGCTGCGTTCCAGCCGCCAATTGACAAATCGCGGACGCAGATAAACAAACGCCACACCCACTGCAATGCCGGAAAGATGTGCCGCTTCACCGCCGGCGTTCTGGCCGGACATAAAATTCATCACGCTCCAGATAACGGTAATCGCCAGCAAGGTCATCATCCGCATGGGAATAATCCCGAACAGAAAGACCTGTGCGCGGGGGAAAAGAATTGCCGTAGCCGCCATCAGACCATAAATCGCCCCGGATGCACCAACCATGGTTCCAGCGCCCAGCACATGCACTATCACTAACAAGGTGTAAACGATACCGCCGATGGCGCCGCTGATCAGATAAAAACGCAGATACGTCCGAGGCCCCCAAAGCCCTTCAATCAAGGGCCCAAGAAAATACAGCATCAGCATATTGAAAAAAATATGCATAATATCCGCATGCAGGAATTGATAGGAAACCAGTCGCCATAGTTGCACTATGTTTAACAGATTGACAGGAAAAACACTGAAATACGCCCCAATAAAATTATCTATCGGCGGAATGAGAAACATCACGACAAAGACCGCGATATTAATCAGCAAAATACCGCGCGTTACCGGCGGCAGATCAGGAAATATCCTGTCGAAATAATCATAACTGCGGCGGACAAAGGTTTCTTTTTGGTAATCTCGGTCGTAAACACCCATAAAACTATTCCATAAATCGTCTTCATTGCTTATACTACTGCCTATACTATCGCCAAAAAAGCCGAATAGTTCAACCGGAAAATCTGGAAATGGACAAATTTGAACATTTATTGCAAGAATTACAGGACTTACAGTCGCATCAGATGAGCCGAAAGTGCCTCTGTCTCGATTCTGCGCAGGGGCCAACCGCTCGGATTGACGGACGGGATATTGTCCTGTTTTGCAGCAATAATTACCTGAATTTAGCCAATCATCCTAAAATTCGGCAGGCAGCAACCGAGGCCGTCGAACGCTATGGCTGGGGAGCGGCATCCTCACGGCTGATCAGCGGAACCATGACCCCGCATTGCCGGGCGGAACAGTCTTGGGCAGCGTTTTTCGGTAAACAGGCCGCCCTGTTTTTCGGCTCCGGCTGGTCGGCCAACCAATCTGTCCTAACCGCCCTGCCAGGAAAAAATGACCTGGTACTGATTGACCGGATGGATCACGCCTCCATTATCGATGCCGTACGCACATCCGACGCCCAATTCCACACCTACCGCAGAGACAGCCTTGACCGGCTGGAAAAGTATCTGGCCGACCCGAAATATCGTACCAGATACATCGTTACCGAAAGCATTTTTTCAATGGATGGCGACATCGCAGATTTGAAAGCCCTGGTCGAATTAAAAAATAAGCACAACGCCATCCTGATTGTCGATGAAGCCCATGCGGTCGGCTGCCTGGGTAAAACCGGCACAGGACTGGCCGAAGAATCGGACATCTTAGACCAAGTGGATATAGTCGTAGCGCCCTTAGGAAAAGGCCCCGCTTGCGGCGGAGCTATCGTCGCAGCAAATCGAGTTGTAATTGATTACCTTGTCAATAAAGCCCGCCCATTTATTTTTACCACCGCCCCATCGCCTGTATTGGCACAGGTATCCATCGCGGCTTTAGAAATCATTCAAAATGAGCCCCAAAGACGACTTCATTTGAAACAAAATGCCGACGCACTTAGGCAGAAACTTCGTGAAATGGGATGTGATACAGGACAAACCACAACGCATATTATTCCGATTATACTCGGCTCGGCACAACGAGCCATGTCCACCGCAGCATCATTATTTGCGAAAGGATATTTTGCCGCCGCTATCCGCCCGCCCACGGTACCGGCAGGCACAGAACGGCTCCGAATCAGTATTCAATGCGATCATACTCCATCGCAGATTCAGGGATTGTGCCAGGCATTGCGGGAAATTTTTTAAATTACTGAATTGGGTTCGGCAATTTGATTTGCATCGGAAGCGGCCGAAATGGCTGCCGCTCCTGCGGCGTTCGGCTCAGAAGAAGTCTGATTCGGCTCTGTTCCTGCACCATTCGGTTCTGACTGGACAGTTGCGGCTGCAGGAATCATTTCAGGATCATTGGGTTCAGATTGTGGCGCATTCGGTTCCATTTGAACAGCATTCGGCTCCGCCTTTTCCAATCTCTTTTTAAGCAAAGGTTTCGCCGTTTCGAGAATCGCTTGTTTCTTTCTCTCCAGATCGTCCCACTTTTTCTCATCCCGGATTCGCGTCTCGATTGCGGCAATCGCATCCACAAAAGGATTCGTCTCGGACGGCTTATCCGGATACCATTTTTGAGCAGCCCTATCCAGCGCATCAATCGCGGATTTATCGCCAAACTGACTCAAGAAATGGGCAGCGGCAAGCTGAGCGGGATAAGGTCCATTCCGAAGAATTTCCACCAGCCCTTCGGCATCGTGTCGTTCCCCAAGAGCCAGAACCCGCTTGACTATCTGACCGACATCTTCATTCTGCAGACTGCTCTTTTCCGGAACAGCCTGTTTTGTTTTTTGCTGCAACACCACAACATTAGGCTGCGGCTCCACTTCCCGATTGGATTGGTATAAGCAAAAAACACCCCCTATTCCAACAAGGATAACCGCAGCAGCAATCGCCCATCGCCGCAGACTTAATTTTAAATCCGCCGCTCCCTGTTTGCAAAGAATATCCAGAATATTTGCCTTAAGCGATTCCAGCGATTCGACTGGAAACACAGGCTTCGGACCCAGCGAACGAAACAGTTTTTCCAAATTCACGTCAAGAACATCCTGATCGGCTAAAATTAACTTTTCAGGCTGACTTGAACCCGCCTGCGTCAGTGATTCCAAAGATCGACGAAATGAATGCCTGGCCCGATACAAAAGACTCTGCATGTCCGTAAGTGTTTGTCCATGATGGGACGCCATCTCGCCCGGTGATTCCAGACGCAAATACCGACACATCATTACCTCCTGATCATCTCGAGAAAGCAGCAATACCGCCCGCTGACTGGCATCGAGCAGTTCGGGCGAAAAGCTCATTGTCTCCGAAAGAGATTGCGTCCATAGCATCTGGACTTGACTTTGAACATCCGAAATTTGCCTCGAACTAACCGCGGAATCAAGTGCCTGAAGGTCAATCCGCGTCAGCAGCCATTCTGACATTTGACCCGGACGCTGCAGGCATTGATCCAAGTGGCTTGCCGCAGATGAAAACACCTTCACGAGCGCCTGCCCTGCCCTAACCTCTTCATGCCCAGACAGAACCCACAGCCTGCCATAGAGCCAGCCGACATAATCATCCAGCCATTTGCAAACCAGAGCAGCATCGCCCCTGCAAAGCCTGCGAACCCGCCATTTTGTCCAAAACGCATCAATCATTGATTATTTCCAAGATTGTCATTTCATCCTATCGGCAAAATCAGACTGACAGCATAACTTCCTGCCACTTATGACTTGGACGCATTAGGGTCTGTTGGGACTGAAGGCGTTGATCCTGGCGCAGGTTCATATTGAGGTTGTGCGGCAGCCGCGGCAGCAGCAGCTTCCTGACGAGCTTTTTCCTCGGCTTCTGCCTTCGCTTTCCGTTCAGCTTCCAGGCGAGCCCTTTCTTCGGATTCCGCCTTGGCTTTTCTGGCCGCTTCCTCGCGAGTTTTGCGTTCCTGCTCAGCCAGTTTCGTCTTTTCGGCGGCAATTTCAGCCGCCTGACGAGCGGAATCCTGAGCCTTTTGAGCATCCTCAAGAGCCTGTTTAGCGCGAGCCTCCTGCTGTACTGCTTTACGTGCGGCTTCCGTCGCGGCATTCTGAGCCTGCAGAGCGGCGCCATTAGCCCTTTGGGCTTCCTCCTGAGCCGTTTGCTTCTGAACTTCCAATCCGGCCAGCTTGGTACCTTCCGTCTCCTTGGCAGCCTGTGCAGCCTTGGCTTGCTCGGCGGCATTCTGAGCATCCGCAAGTTCTTTTTCCGCCTGAGCAGTCAGTCGCTCGGCTTCTTTTCTTAGACGTTCCGCCTCTGCCGCTGCGTCGTCAGCAAACTGCTTTTCAGCAGCAGCTTTATTTGCGGCCTGCTGACGAAGCAGCTCGGCGTTGACCCGATCCATTTCAGCCTGAACCGCTTCTTTTTCGACAATACTCGAATAAACATTGCTGCCCATTGGATCTTTCAGCACATCCATAAAGCCCTGCTTGACATCAGGATCAGCGTAACGCGTACGAATCTCGCCGACCACCTTTTTATGATCGCGCGAACGGCTCGAAATACTGGGTGTCAGGATAAAGATGATTTCCGTGCCTTTTTCTTCAAAGTCACGACTGGAAAACAATATCCCGATAACCGGCAGATCTTTGAGGAAAGGCACGCCGCGAATGACGTCACGCTTTTCGCTTTTCCGCATCCCGCCGATTATTAAACTATTACCGCGTTCAATCCGATTTTCCTCAACATTGATCATGCGTTCAGTAATAATCGAACGCTGAATCGCACCTTCAGGTCTGGAACGAGAACCGATATTGATTTGCGTCTTAATTCCTACAGAACCGTCGGCATACACATTGGGCGTTACAGTCAGCGTATTTTCCACAGGGATATATTCAGTGATATTATAGGCGTTGGCAAAGCCCGCATAGCCTTTCTCCAGCTTTTCAATACGAACCAAATCCTTGATGGTAACAGTAGCTTGCCGACCGTTGATCGTCTCTAATTGAGGATTCAGCAGTACCTTCAAGTACCCCCGTGAAACCAGCATATCAATCAGCATCCTGACTCGGTGTCCATCCTTGTTGCGGTTAATCACATACCCGACATCTAAACCAAAATCTTTTCTCTTCGGCTGATTTGCCCCTTGCAAATCACGCAAGGAAGCGCCAGGAAACGTTGTAGCCTTACCTTCGCCTACAGTAATATCTTCGCCCAGGAAGTTTTGAACCAGCATGGTTGTTTCCCAGTCCATGGTTACATCGCCAAAACGCTCAAG
>CAZVXR010000040.1:0-3021 GCA_964630865.1 uncultured Pirellulales bacterium
TTCTTCCTACACCATTATATTTCAACTATTAAATTTCTAAGCCTTGACATTTTCAAAAAAAGCAGTAGTATAGCCCCAAAGGGTGTGGGGTAACTTTGTCTCACAGGATGTAAGTGGTCGGGCCGCCACCTGCTAAATCAGATTATTTAGACAGGAACGGCTATGAGCAAATCTAAGAATAAATCTATTTCCGAACCCAATATCGCTCCAAATCAAGGGCAAGACAGTCTCATTGGGCTTTTTGCCCGGGTCTTCTGGAGTCTTCTGGGTAACCTTATTTTATTTGCCTTGGCAATGGGGATTTATAAAGCACAAGCAATTGTTTCAATCATTGATATCGTGTTTTGGGGCTTAGCGTTTTCAATGATCATCGTTAGATATTTTGATATAAAATATCTAAAGGGAGTAACTTTCGAAGGTCTGCCTGCAACCATGGAAGATTGGCGAAAATACGTCAAATACTTCTTACTTTTCTCGGTCGGATTATGGCTTATCGCCCATGTCGTCTCACGCACATAGTCGGGTTTTTGATAAGAAGGGATTGATCATGAGCGAATTAAAAAACGAATCTGCTTTCATGTCCGACAAGCCCACCGCCCCAGAGAACGATAGCCTCTTGGGGGTTTTTGTTGGCATGTTCTGGATGCTCTGGGGGAATATTTTTGTAGCTGCAATGGCGATTAAAATAGTCCAAAAACAGGCATCTCTTTCTGTTTACGATATCTTCTACTGGGTCTTTGTGGTTTTACTGGCCCTAACAAGATTTTGTGACATACGGTATTTTAGAAGATTTACCCTCAAGGGCTCACCAGCAACAATGATGCATTGGCGAAAATACTTCAAATACCTCTTATTCGTCTCAGTGGGATTGTGGATTCTTGCCCACGTCGTTACGCACGTATAGTCTCGTCTCTGAAGAATACATTATTTGAGGTCAAATTTTTATGAAAACAATTTTAAATCCAAACCAAAGTGAAGAGCTTAAAAAAGTCGCAGAGAAGATCGTTCAGGATATCGAGTTGTATCATGTCTACGACGGAAAACTGTCCATTGAAAGATCGAATCCGCCTGCCGGAACCCCAAGCACTACACCTGCGGGTTATCCTCATTTGGCCATTTACATCGAAAAACGAAAAAAGTTTTTGGGGCTGATTCCATACAAAAAAAGATTGATGCTCTGTGCTATCAAAGAAGGTTTTTACGACATTCAGGAAAATGGGCGAAAAGATGTGCTGGTTCTTTTGCAATCAAAAGAGGTTGAAGCGATCATAAAGAAACACCTGGAAGAGTACGGCAAAAACAATCAGGCAACAGATATTATTTTAAAGACTTAGTATGACAGCGATACTTTGTTTGTAAGTCCTTATTTTGCGTTGGTAGCGAATTTTACAAAACTGCATTTTTGATACCGTAAAGTTGGTTTTTATTAAAAACCAGCGCTGTCATATTAGATAATTACATTTGTTCTGGTACCTCGATCCCCAATAATTCCGTCATCCCGTGCCGAATCGTGCGGGCGGTGATGTCGCACAGCAGCAGCCGGGTTGCGCGGGTTCCGCCCTCGGCAATCAACACCGGACAGGCATTGTAAAATCGGCTGAATGCTCCGGATAAATCATAAAGATAACTGGTTAAATAATTGGGGCGGCAATCCGCGGCGGCATTGACAATCGCCTGGCCGTAACGAACCAGATGCTTGGCCAGTTCGATTTCCGCCGGCTCAGACAAAGAAACCTGCTCAATAGCCTGAATTTCGGCTTTGACATCCAGCCCATTTTGCACGGCTTTACGTTCTATCGATTTAATCCGAGCATACGCATACTGCATATACGGGGCGGTATTGCCATCCATGGCCAGCATTTTGTCAAAACTGAAAATATAATCGCTATCGCGGTTGTTGGAGTAGTCGGCATACTTGACCGCGCCAATCCCGACGGTTTGGGCGATTTCTTTTTTCTGTTCGTTCGGTAATTCTGGATTTTTTTCTTCCACAACCTTTAGCGCCCGCTCAACCGCTTCATCGAGAAGTTCAGCCAGCTTAACCGTGCCGCCCGTGCGGGTCTTAAACGGTTTATTGTCCGCTCCGAGCATCGTACCAAAAGTAACGTGCTCAAGCTTAACGGACTCGTCCGCCCAGCCGGCCATCTTCACCACCGCAAACAGCATCTTGAAATGCAATGTCTGCCGCGCATCGGTAACATAAATAATATGCTTAGCGCCGAGGTCTTTGAGACGAAAACGCACCGCCGCCAAATCCGTCGTCGCATAGAGATATGCACCATCCGACTTCTGAATGATAAACGGCAGCGGTTCGCCCTCTTTCGTTTTGAAGCCTTCCGGGAAAACACAGACAGCGCCTTCGGATTCGACAGCAAAACCTTTATCTTTCAAATCCTGAACCACTGCCGGCAGCTTGTCGTTATAAAAACTTTCGCCGCGGACATTGCTCCGATTCAGTTTAATGTTAAGGTGGTCATATAATTCCTGACAATGCCGCAATGTAATGTCACAAATAAATTCCCACTTTGCAATGGCATTGTCATCTTTAGATTGGAGTTTTACTACACATTCACGTGATTCATGTGCAAAATCCGTATCCGTATCAAATTTTTCTTTTGCATCACGATAAAACTTTTCTATATCAGAAAGAAGATCTGTGGACATGCGAATTTTACTGACACCATCCATAACCATCGCAAAGTTGTCATCCAAATGCCTAAGCAACATCCCAAACTGTGTCCCCCAATCGCCGATATGATTTTGGCGAATCACATTATGGCCAAGACAATCCAGCATGCGTGCGATACAATCGCCGATAATGGTACTGCGCAGATGGCCAACATGCATTTCTTTGGCGATATTCGGCCCGGAGTAATCCACCACAACCGTCTGCGGGTTGGCTTCTTTTTCAATCCCCAGCCGCTCATCGGGATAGATTTCCATTAGGCACTTGCTTAGAAACTCCGGGGTCAGTCGCAAATTGATAAATCCAGGCCCGGCGATTTCAGGCTTATCGCAGAC
>CAZVXR010000041.1:0-2561 GCA_964630865.1 uncultured Pirellulales bacterium
TTGTCTTTGTCGCTATCTAACAGGTCTTCGTAATGGCGGCGGTTTGCATGTTTGGCTTCGGCGCTGCATTCGCACGGCTTGCGCGGGCGAGTACCTTTAATCGGGCGAGTCAGAATTTCACATCCGTCGATGCGCAAAAACAGTTCTGGCGATGCGCTGACAATCGCCCAGTCGCCGGCGTTCAGATATGCGGCATAGGGACTGGGGTTGTAGGTATTCTGCCAGATAAACAGGTTGGCCGGATCAGCACCAAAAGGATACGCGAACCGTTGGGAAAAATTGATCTGATAGACGTCGCCGTCGTGAATATACTGATGGATTTTGTCGAGCGAAGCGAAATACTCCTGCTGCGACAAATTGACCGCAAAGGCGCTTCGGTCATCGACATTATCAAGAGGTTGACCCTGCGCCGGCAATTCCAGAATCATCTCCTGTGACTGGGCGATCCATTGCTCAAGGCGGGCGAATTTCTGGTCGAGGCTTTCTTGCTGTCCGTTGAATTCGACTGCTGTCAGCCAGGTTTGATTTGTCCGATGGTCATAGACAATCATCGCATCATAAAAAGCCAAATCAATCAGCGGCATTTGAATATCATCTTTGGCAAGATTGGGGATGCGTTCGATGTGCCGTGCGAGGTCATACGCAAAATATCCGATCCAGCCGGGACAGGCAACATCCTGAGCCGGATACCGTACCGCATCAGTCAATCGATAACGGCTCATCGTTTTTTCCAACCATTGTAATGGGTTATGCTGTCCGCTGTGCAATGCGGCGATGTCGAAGGGGTTTGCGGCAAAGAGGCTAAATCGTTCGACCGCGTCACTGCCGCCGAGAATGGCGGGGCGATATTGCCGTGACACAATTTGGCTTAAGGCAGCGACAGAAACAGGACTGCTGACCGGTTTGAAATGCGGGGTACAGCAGCGGGTCTTCATTGCCGTGAGGAATCCGGCGTGAATGGGTCGACAATGGCAGCCGAAGCGCTGGCGCCGATACGGCTGGCTCCCGCGTCAATCATGGCCAGAGCGTCTGCCGTGGTTTTAATGCCGCCGGAGGCTTTGATTTTGCATTTCGGCGCCGAGGCCGCCATCAAACGAACCTGTTCGATTTTGGCTCCGCCAGCAGGGTGGAACCCGGTGCTGGTCTTGACAAAATCTGCTCCGGCATCCTGGGCAATTTTGCACGCGAAAACGATTTGTTCATCGGTCAGCGCCGCCGATTCGATAATCACTTTCAGTCCAACATACGGATGCACTGCCCGGCAGGGCCGAAGAACGGTGCGGAACTCATTGAGCAGATACGCGCTGTCGCCGGAGAGTATCGCAGCCAGGTCGGCAACCATATCGATTTCGTCGGCGCCGGAGGCGATGGCCAAATCCGCTTCCATGGCCTTAACCCGCGCAACACTGCCTCCGAGGGGAAAACCGGCAACCGTACAAACATGTACGCCGCTGCCTTGCAGGATATCGGCACACAAGTCAACCCATCGCGGCAGGACGCAGACGCTGGCAAAACAGTATTGCAGAGCCTCCTGGCAAAGCTGGCGAATCTGTTCATCCGTTGCCGTTGCGCTTAATAAGGTATGGTCAATATATTGCGCTAATTGTTCTTTGGTTTTAGGACTCAAAAGGACTCCATTTATTTCTGCGGCAAACCTACGGCGCCGGGGGCGGTACTAAGCTGGGTTTTCAACTGGCCTGTCTGGAGATTGTAGTTAATCATCGGGGCTTTGATGCCGTCGACAAAGCAAGGCTGGGTTTCGTCGCCTTCGATACGCACCCAGCCGTCGTCGCCGGTGTAGCGCAGCTTTTGGCCTTTGAGCGTATGCTGTCCGACTTGCTCCATAAATACGCCATGGTCGGCGGTTAATTCTTTGAGCATATCGCGTCCTGCGGCGTCCCTGGCAATGTAGAGCACAGCGTTCATCATCTGGGCATTGGTAATCGCATCCGGCTTGCCATTTTTGATCGTCATATAGGATAAATTCATAGACTCTGCAGAGCCGTCAACCCGAATTTTGTTTTCCGGTCTGAGCCAGGTTAATGTGTCAAAGCCATTGACCAGCGCCACGCAGGGCTGGCGGAAATCGAGTGATTGAGCCGGTGCGTTGGGGTCGGCGGCAGGAACATCCTTGTTATTTAACTGTATCTCGCCCGGGCCGGCGGCAACGATGGTCTGTAATTCGCCTTCGTAATCAAACCGTTTGCAGTTTAATTTAATGTGGGAGATTTTGACGTCATTGAGAAATCGCACTGCTTCGAGTCGGACGTCACCGCCAGTTACCGCAACGTGTGCCATCTGGGTTTTGCCGTTCGGGTCAGCCGCCAGATCTACCGTCAGTTTATCGCCGTAGAGTCGGCGAATCGATTTATCTGCGAGTCTGGCTTCCGTTGCGTCGCTGACGACATTGCCGTTAAAGACAACCTGGCGGATGGATTTTTTGTCGCCGGCAAAGAACTCCGCGTTTTTCTGAGCCGAGATAATCACAGGAACCGATGACCCCGGGTCATTCGCGTCGGCAGGGGTATGGAAGCTGAATCGGACGGGCCCGACAGCCACTG
>CAZVXR010000042.1:0-3904 GCA_964630865.1 uncultured Pirellulales bacterium
CGATTCTGATTACCGACCGGCGATGTGCCGCCAGTGATACATTAGCCACCAGCTATATCCTCAGTTGCGGCGTGAAAAAACTTAATCCGGATATTGTGTTGTGCGGCCGACAGGCGATCGATGGCGATACCGCCCAGGTCGGCCCGCAATGCGCGGAAAAACTCGGTATCCCGCAGATAACCTACGTTGAAAGCCTTGTGAAGCTGGAAGGCAAGACTATTGTTATCAAACGCAATCTCGGCAACGGCTGGCAGGAAGTTAAAGGCAAGCTGCCGGTATTGCTGACGGTGCTTGATTCGGCCAACGAGCCTCGCGTTAACTGTGCCAAACGGCTGATGAAGTGCAAAAATGCCGCCAGCGGTCTGGAAGTTGAGCAGCAGATTCGTGCCGCCAACCCCGCAGCATCCGATGAACAGGTTAAAGTCCAGGCTGCCGCAGCGTGTGAGCAGCTCAAGCAAAAAGGGATGCTGATTGAGCAGTGGGATTTGGATATGATCAAAGCCGACTTGCAGTGGTGCGGACGCGATGGGTCGCCGACCAAAGTGCATCGGATTCAAAGCGTTGTCCTGACTGCCAAGGAAAGCAAGACCATTGAGCCGACCCAGGCGGGTATCGATACGATGGTTCACGAGTTAATTATTGACCACACGTTGGGATAAGGCAAAGGGCAACAGGTAAACGGTAAAATTAAGGAAGCCCTTTGGGCAAAGCGATAAATAAAGGATAGATGATGATAGATGTTAACAAGCAGGGAGAGGTTTGGGTATTCGGCGAGCAGCAGCATGGCAAGCTCGAAGATACGCCGTTGGAATTGATAAGCAAGGCCCGCGAACT
Source organism: uncultured Pirellulales bacterium (assembly GCA_964630865.1). GTDB lineage: Bacteria > Planctomycetota > Phycisphaerae > Sedimentisphaerales > Anaerohalosphaeraceae > Anaeroglomus. Next base: position 835 of record CAZVXR010000042.1, read on the forward strand.
GGCCGATAAACTGAAAGTCAAATTAGGCGTTGTGCTGTTGGGCGACAAGATGCAGGAACTGGCCGTCAAACTCGGTCATTTTGGAGCCGACAAAGTGTATCTGGTCGAACATCCACTGCTAAACCATTATCAGGCCAGCAGCTACAGCAAGGTCATCGATGACCTGATTCACAAATATAAGCCGCAGATTATGCTTTATGGCGCAACGCCCAATGGACGCGATCTGGCTCCGCGTATCGCCAGTGCGATCAAGGCGGGCTTGACTGCCGACTGTACCGACCTTCAGATTGGCTCTCATGAGATTAAAAAGACCAATGAAGTCTATGATAATTTGCTGTTTCAGATTCGTCCGGCGTTTGGCGGCAACATCATCGCGACGATTATCAATTATGACCGCTGGCCGCAGATGGCGACGGTTCGCGAAGGTGTGATGCCGATGCCTGCTGCCAATGGCAATCGCAAGGCCGAAATCATTGCCGAAAAGGTGCATCTGACACAAGCCGATCTGGCGTTGGAAATTCTCAGCGAACACGTCCAGCAAAAGAAAGTCAATCTCAAGGCTTCCCGTGTCATCGTCGCCGGCGGCGCCGGTGTCGGCAGCAAGGATAACTTCAAGCTCATCTGGGATTTGGCGCATTGTCTTGGCGGCAGTCCCGGAGCGACCCGCGCAGCAATTGATTTAGGTTTTATCGATCGTGATCACCAGATCGGGCAAACGGGCACGACCGTCCGTCCCAGTCTCTATGTTGCTATCGGCATCAGCGGCGCTATTCAGCATCAGGCGGGTATGGCCGAAAGCCAGAAAATTATTGCCATTAACAATGACCCCGGCGCACCGATTTTCAATGTCGCTCATTACAAGATTGTCGGCGACTTAAACCAGGTTGTACCGATGATGATTAAATCTCTTAAGGAAAAGACTGTAAAATAAACGCATGCAGAGCATAGCGGAGTAAGGATTATAAACTATGGCAAATTTCTTTCGTGATAATGATGATATTCAGTTTTTGTTTAAGCATTTAGATCTGGAGAACATCGCCCAGTACTCCGAGGATAAATTCAAATATGCCGGGCAGTTTGATTATGCTCCCGCCGATGGCGCCGAAGCCCGCAAGAACTATGAATTGGTTCTGGATGCTCTCGGCCAGCTTAGCGGCGACTTTATTGCTCCCCGCGGCGAGAGCATTGACCGTGAAGGCACAACTCACAACCCGGATGGCTCGGTCAGCTATGCCAAAGGCATCGCTGAATCGCTTAGCGCTTTGTCCAAAATGGACGTGATGGGTTTTACGCTGCCGTATCGGTTTGGCGGACTGAACTTTCCGAATACGATTTATTCGATTGCGATTGAAATCGTCTCCCGTGCGGATGCCTCGCTGATGAACATCTTCGGCTTGCAGGGTATCGCCGAGACGATCAATTTCTTCGCCGATGAAGACATTAAAAAACAATATCTGCCTGATTTCGCATCCGGCAAAGTTACGGGCGCTATGGTATTAACTGAACCCGATGCCGGCTCCGACCTGCAGGCGGTCAAACTCCGTGCCTTTCAGGACGACAGCGGCCAGTGGTATCTGCATGGCGTCAAGCGTTTCATTACCAACGGCTGCGGCGAAGTGCTTTTGGTCCTGGCCCGCAGCGAGATGGATCGCAGCGGCGGTCTTGGCTTGAGCTTATTTGTCTGCGACCGCGGCTCGACGGTTCATGTCCGCCGTCTGGAAGATAAACTCGGTATTCACGGTTCGCCGACCTGCGAGCTTTTTTTCGATAATACACCCTGCCAGCTCATCGGCGAACGTCAGCGCGGTTTGGTAACATACGTGATGAGCCTGATGAATGGCGCTCGTATCGGTATCGCCGGCCAGTCGATGGGCATTGGCGAAGCGGCCTACCGCATCGCCCGCGACTATGCCCACAGCCGTGAGCAGTTTGGCGGCCCGATTGAAAAGCTCCCGGCCGTTCGCGACCTGATGGTTAAAATGAAAATGGATATCGAAGCTGGCCGTGCATTGCTTTATGAGACAAGCCGTATCGTCGATTTCGAAGTGGGATTAAGCCGGATGGCTGAAGGCCCGGATGCCGAACAAAATAAAGAACAGGCCAAAGAAGCCAAACAGCAGCTTAAAAAGATCAAACGTCTTGCATCGCTGCTGACCCCGATGAGCAAATACTACTGCTCGGAAATGTCCAACCGCGTAACCTACGACGCCATTCAGGTGCTTGGCGGCAGCGGCTATATGCGGGATTACGCCAGCGAACGTCTGGCACGCGATGCCCGTATTACGACAATTTACGAAGGCACCAGCCAGTTGCAGGTGGTTGCCGCCGTCCGCGGTGTCTGCGGCGGAACGGCTGAGAAATATCTGGAAGACCTGGCGGCCATGCCGTATGCCGATTCTGTCAAGGATTTGGTTGCAATTCTCGACGAAGGCCGCAGGATTATGGTTGATTGTGCTGCGTTCGTCAAAGAACAGGGTGTCGATTATATGGACTTGTACGGTCGTCAGTTGGTGGATATCGCGGTCGATCTGATTATCGGGTATCTATTCTGCGGCCAGGCCTCCAGCAAGGTACGGTCCGATGCTGCCGTTGCCAATAATGGTCAGGCGGATGCCATTAAGACAATTCCGATGACCGAACGCAAACAGATGATTGCCCGCCGCTGGGTTAGCCGCAATGCTCCGCTCATTCGGGCGCTGGCCGAAGAAATCAAGGCTGGTGACAAATCCTCGTTTCGCCAGTATGAAATTCTGGCAGGACCTATCCCCGAATTAGGATAAATTTGATTGTAAATTGATACTTACAGATTGTATAATAAAGCCCCGACCCTGAAAAGTCCGGGCTTTTTGTTTCATGATGGAGTCAATAAAATTAATGTCCAGAAGTTTTCATGTAACGCGCAAATCGCTTGAAAAAGCCCGCAAGATCGCCTCTTGTAACAGCAATAGTGTTTTTGCCGAAGAAGGGGTTTATAAAATTTATTCGAGGTGTATCAATAGAGTCTGTTGCGGGCTATCAAGCCCAAGATAGTATTGGTGTAATTCAGATAACGCCGTTTTCAATGGGGGAA
>CAZVXR010000043.1:0-18277 GCA_964630865.1 uncultured Pirellulales bacterium
CAGGTGGCGAAAATCGCCAGAATCACCAGAGTGCTGGCGGCAATATTCAGCAGCAGCAAAAACAGGGCGAAGACAATGAATCGGCCGATATTCATTTTCAGCAATTCCCAAAACCGCCCCCACGCCTCCCTGCATCGGATGCGATGGATATACATGGTCGGTACAACAAAGTGATCTGTGAATTTGGTGACCAAAGCCAGCACGATTGCCAGTGTAAGGGTCAATAGTGAAAGGACAATAATCATCCCGATTGAGGCGATAAGCAATCGCTCTGAGCGTATCAACGGAATAACTACTGCGATCCAACCGACAACCAGCGGGATGAAACACGCCAGGCTAATCACGCCGAAAACAACCTTAAATACAAACAAGCTATTGCCCTCAACGATGTATTCTTTCCAGGGTATCACAACTTCGGCTTTGTTTTGGGCGACGCAGTGGAGAAACATAAACTTGCCCCGGCAGCGCAGCCAGGCCAGGCCAAGCAAAATCGAAATCACCGACACGAAGACGACTAACCCGACCGGAATAATCCAGTATAGATTGGATTGGATATAATGTCCGACATCGCTGAAGTTCGGGCTGCCGCCTTGGTTGTTTCCACCGCCGCCATTGAAGCCGCCGCCTTCACCCAAAAACGCCAGCCACGCGCAAAAGCCGACGGTAAACCACTTGCCCATGTCAAACGGCGAAAAAAGGATAGTTTTAGTCCGTTCAATTGCCTTCCCGACTGGGTCGGTAACGCTGATTTTGATATTCATTTCGTTCATTGTCTAACTCCTGATAAATCCCCTTACCAGTGGGGTATTATAAGAGGGATGGATGAAATTTTCCATTTTCAAATTTCCATTTTGGGTTTGTTTTTTTACTCTGAAAAACATGAAAGGCGGGAAGAGAGTAAGTTGGATGTTGGGTATTGTTTTGAAAAGAAGTTAGAAGTCAGGAGTCGGAATTCAGATATGGAATACTCCAGATACAGGGCAGAAATGTCTTGTTATAGAAAGGAAAATAGGGTAAAATTTCAAAACAAAACTTTCTGATAAGATATATCAATAGAAAGGAATAACATAATGGAGTTGGCGAAAAGAGGTCTTTTTGTTTGTATTGGATTGTTAATCAGTCATTCGGTGCTTGCTGTAGAATTAAAACAGCCGTCTAAGTGGTTCAGTATTCCGGCTGTGGGAATTACTGAAATTAAGACCTATCCGGATGGCATTGAAGCCCTTGGCAAAGGGACGATTGCTTACAAGAATAAACTGATGTTGGATCGGCTGGAGTTTGATATCTCGATTCAGCATTCCGAGGGCAAAGGGTTCGCGGTGCTGTTTCAATTGAATAAAGAACGCCGTGACAGCAGCATTGACGACCATCACCTGCATGGATTTAATCTGTTCAATCGCGGCTATGGTGTGATGTTCTATACGGATGGGACGGTGGCGCTGGTCAAGACGACGGAAGTGGCAAACCCCGTCGAATTGCTCCGTCTGGATCAGCGTGTGGACTTGACGCATCCGGTGCATCTCTGCATTACGCAGGAGAAAAAAGACGATCAGCTCACGTTAGCTCTGGAAATCAACCGATCCGGCAAGAAGGTCTCTTTGACAGATGAACTCAGCAAGGGGTTTGACAATTCTGGTTTCATCGGATTGACCCTTTATTCCGGACGCGGCATTGCGGCGATTCGGAATCTCACTTTTGCAGGCGTCGAATCCGACACCGATTTGGGGCAGCAGCCTCGGCCGTTATATATGGCTGATTATTTCAAAGAGGCCAATCGCAGTCTGGTACACTGGCGATATGACGAATGGTCATCCGATGTGACCACGGTACGAGTCGAAACTTCTTCCGGCGAGCTGCTTGACATGCTGTGCTATCCGCGGGATTACTGGGTGATTCCCTTGGATTCCTCCTATTCGGAGGTGGTGCTTCGAACGATTAATTTGGACGGCCATACCAGTGTCCCGGTCAAGGTGCATCTGAAAGACGACCGTGCGGATTATTATTCGCAAACCCCGCAGCAGCGGGTCGTGGTCAAGGCAGGCAGCCCCTCGGCGAGTTTTTGCCTCAAAGAATCCGGTGATCCGTTTTTCATCAAGGGTTTCAACTATGTCCGGCTTCGCTATGGCGACCACTCTAATTTTGAGGCGGATACCCAGGCGGGACCTGCCGCCTATGACCCCTATGATACTGAATCAATGTTAAAGCGTCTGAAAAAATACGGCTACAATACCACTCGCGTATTTATTGTAGGCCGCAAGCCTGAGAATCCGGGCATTTCCGGTTTTTTTGAAAATGACGGTGTGTATGCGCCCTATATGGACAATTTCTTCGATTTTGTGCGACGCGCCAAAAAATACGGGATTTATGTGTTTCCGACCCTGTGTGATGGAGAATTGCCCCGCAGCTATCGCTATTGGGATATCGTCAAAGGTGCGGTTGAGGGCACGACAATCGATGATGTTACTTCAAAGACGCATAATTTGATTTACCTGACCCGACAGGGACATCAGGCCCGCTGCCGGTATGCTAAAGATTTTCTCGAATACATCAAAGCCAAAGACTCGTCTTTACTGATAACTCTGCTGGCGCTGCAATGTCAAAACGAGTTGACCATCCAGGGATGCCATTGGCCGTTTGACAGCAATGAAGGTACTTTTCAGGGGCCTGACGGCAAGTCCTATGACCTCAGTGTGGATGCCCAGCGTCAGGCGCTGTTTGAAAACAGCCTGAATGCCTATCACACTGCGATGGTTGAGGCCGTCAAAGAAGTTGACCCAGATCTGCTGGTTGCCGAGGGGATGTATGTCCCGCGCATTGCCGGCAAAGATTATGACGGCGCTAATTTCGGGCTGCGAAACATTAACCCGAAAGAAGACCGCTGTCCGCCGAAAGTGTCGTCAGCGCTCAAGGCGCCGCTGGATTTTGCGGATGTCCACATCTATTATGTTACAAATGAGGCCGATGTTGCCGAAAGTTACCGCAAAGATATGATTTCAACCGGGCTGTACTCTGACGAAATGAAACAGACAATGAAATCCAAGCCTTTCTTTTTGGGAGAATTCGGATCCTTTAAGTTTATGGATGCGACATTTGAGCAAGCCAAAAGCAAGATTCTCACGACGCGCGATTTGGCGATGAAAGATATGGCTCAGGGCTACTTGATGTGGACGTTTGATACCTTTGAGCAGCGCAGCCTCTGGCACGCGATGGAAGAAGAGGCCTTTTTAGGCGTCTTGTCCAAGTAGGCCGCATTGCCGCATCAGTTAGAAGACAGTTATATTTGCCGGCGGAACCGCCTATACGGAAAATCCGCCGGCTGAAGACGAAGTGTCCACATCCGAATAAATTTGGGTTGGATACGAACGGCAGTGCCATTCCAATAAGTGGGTTTTATCGCTTCGACGATTGTATTTCAGCTGTTTTATGTCGCTATTGCTGGGCTGAAAAAAATGGGGGTGAAATCTTACCATCTGAATTTTCACAAGCAAAAAGCTTAGGCTGCTTTGGGGGGCGAACACACGGGTTTGTTTTTAATCCACACCAAGGTCTTAATGGCTCAAGTCATTTTTTTCCATTTTTGGGATTGCGGCTTGCGTGCTATGTTGTTGCACTATTGTGCTTTACAAGAGCTCTGTCAAATTATCGAATTAGGTTTCTTACATTCGTCGAACTAATCCGACAACGACGGCCTGGATTTTGCAATCACGCGAAAAAATCGGCTCAAAGGCGTCATTTTCAGGCTGCAACCGGACGCTTCGGGCGTCTTTGAAAAACCGTTTAACGGTGGCGTTTTGTTCGTCGACAATCGCGACGACAAGCTGTCCATTTTCGGCGGTTTGCGAAGATTTGCAGATAATATAATCCCCATCGTAAATCCCCGCGTCAACCATACTTTGTCCCTTAACCTGCAGCGAAAACAGATTGTCCACACGCCCGAATAATTCGCTTAACCCGAAAGACTGCTTATCTTCAATGGCTTCAATTCCATAGCCTGCACTGACACGCCCGAGCAGGGAGATGGTATTAAATGGTTTGGTATTGGAGGCCTTGGCCGGTTGGCTTTCAAGCAGTCTTTGGGCTGAAACTGTAAGCTGCAAACAGCGAGCCTTGCCGAGAGACTGTTTGATTAAACTCTTTTCGCGAAGACTTGCTATATGCTCGAATGCGGTGGGACGGGTTATGCCGAGGGCGGAAGACAGGTCTTCGAAGGTCGGAGAATAGCCATGTCTGGCCGTGTAGGTGCTGATGACCCTGAGAACCGCAAGCTGTTTGGGTGTGATGATGATGGCCGACTGCGGTTTCACTGCAGGCGTTGCTTTCTTTGTTTTTTTCACGTGAGTTTTCCTCCACAATGGATTGAGATGGCAGGTTTAATGCCTTTAACGTATCGGTTAATAGTTCCGGCTGAATAGCTCCGCCGACTAAATCGGCAATAATGTCCAATACCCGCAACAGCGAATTCTGTCCGCCGGGACGTTCCGCCGGAGTCGGATCAGCCTGAATCTCGGACGTAAACTGTCCGCCCGGGCCGAACTTGCATAGAGGGTACTGATTTTGAAATCGATTCTGTTTCATAATCCAATCTACCTTTCATCCATAAAATGTGTGACGATGCAAAGGTATATCGGCAAAGATACCTGAAAAACCTAACAAAAACCATACAAAAATTAAAAATATTTTAAATTTAGCGTAAGTTGTTTTGTTTTAATGAGATATGGCGAGCCTGTTACTGCGAACAGGAAGGCCGGAGCGTTTGCTGTAAGGGCGGCATTCGCCAGCTTCCGATTCCATCCCACCAGATTGAAATGAAATCTGGATAAGGCTGGGTGATTTTCTGTTTGACGAGCTGGTGAAAATAACGCATACAGACCATTCCGCCCAAACGCCAGGCTTTTGCCCCGGCTTTGATGATAATGGCCCGGGCGTTTTCTTTCCGGGCGGATTGATTGAGTATCAAGGCGGTCTGATCGGCTAAAAGTCCCAATTCTTGATTCCAAATGCGGAGATTTTCTGCTTCCTGTTTTTCCAGATTCTCAAGTAATGCCTGATTTTCAATCTGTTTTTGTCTTTTTTCTTCCGCGGCGGCTTGAATGCGAATCCGTCGATAATGGGCGCACTCCGGCAGCATCAATTCGACAACGCCCAACAAAGGGTCTATTAGAATCCAGACAAGAAATGTAAAGTATAATGTCCCCTCGCATATCAAGGGGATTGTCGCTTGAAGATTCGGCTTCATTTCCGGGGTCAAATAACAAACCAAGCCCGCCAAAATGCCAAGAAAAGGACATAGATCGTAAAATCCGATATAGTAAGTCGACGTTGTTAGCGGATGCTCTAAGGCATTTTGTATTCGGCTAACACCTCGGAAAATAGCGAATAAATAGACGTTCAGCAGAAACAGGAAGATCGTCAGCAGATAGCCGGAAAAAGAAAAGACGACCCACCATTTCAAGCCAGCCTGACGCAATGCGATAATCAGCAGACACAGCGCGCACAGAACAAACCACCCTGTTCCCACAACGTGAATCCGTTTAAGTACCTGTGTGCCCGCAGTTAGGCTGGGTTTTGAGGTTTCCACTGAAGAATATCCTGTATTGCGGTCAGATTATTGAGTAGGGGTCATCGCGCTAACCGCGCTGCTGCCTTGCATGATAGGACTTACGATTTCGCTGACAGTCATGCCGACAGATGCGAGGATTGTCGGCGGGACATAAATGATGTCGCCTTCCTGCAGCAGCACATTTTTACGCATGCTGCCCCGTTCGACCAGTTCCCGATAATCAAGACGGAATACTTTCGACGGCTCATTGGGCTTTGAGGGACGTATGACTTGAATCTGGTCTTTCCAGGCAAGGTTGGTTGGGACTGCTTTAGTCAGAGCGGAAAGCGTGGTTTCACGTCCGCTAAAAAACTTGGCGCCAGGCTCTTGCACCATGCCGACCATATAGTAGAAATGGCTCTGGTTTCTGACGCGTACTTCAACCGGGTTATCGCCGGCTAATTTGTACATCGAAGATATTCTTTGAGCGATAAGTTCGGCGACCTGACGGGGGGTTTTGCCCGCGACGAAAATTTCGCCGACGCGCTCAAACGAGATAACGCCATCTGGACGAATAACTTGCGTCTGGCCGACTCCGGAGGATACTTGCGCTCCCGCTAATTCCGGCACAGAAGAGCAAATGACCGTAATCTCATCGGGAGGCAGCAGATCATAGCTGTCCACAGTAACCAGGGCTTCATTGGGATATTTGAATGCTTTGAGGTTCTCTTCTTTCGCACTAAAGCATCCGGTTAACGGGAGAACAATAAAACCAATCAAAAAGACGATAAGTATGCTCTTCTTTGTCATGTTCGATATCCTTTCGTATTTCTTTTTTATCGGCAGAATCAAGATATAATATTAGCGACTATTGTACTCTTCTATATGCCTTTGTCAATCCGTAATTTTAGGGTTATTTTGGGGTAAAATTCGGTTTATCGTGTTTTTTAATTCATTTTTTAGGATTCTACTTTCCAAATGAATTCATTCTTTTTGAGAAAATGTAAAATTTGGTCGATGCTTTGTTTGGCTTTTCGTTCGACGGACTGGTGGGTGTTAAAGGCGTTGTGCGGGGTTAGGATTACGGTGTCTTTCTTGCGGAGTTCTAAAGTAGCCTTGACTTCTTGATCGTCGGAGGTTTTATTTGCTCTCAGGCTTTCAGCGAGGATGGATTCTTTGTTGTAGGCATCCAGAGCCAAACCCGCAAGGCGATTGTTGTTGATTAACGCAAGCAAGTCTTGCGAAGGCGACAATTCACCGCGGGCGACATTGATAAAGAGGACTCCTTTTTTGGCTTTGCTGAGGCAGTCATAATTAAAATAATGCAGGTTGTCGGCCGTCAGATTCATCGCACAGACGAGGATGTCGGCGTTTTTTAATCCGTCCTCTTTGGAAATATAGCGGACATCGTTGTGCCGCTCGACAATATCCACGCCGTAGGTTTTCATCCCCAGCGCAGAGGCGATTTTATACACCTCGTAGCCGATGTTGCCTACGCCATAGACGACCATCGTTTTATCCAACGCTTCATGGCCGGTCAGATGATCCCGGTAAAAAGTCTCAAAATGCTTGATTTGTTTGGGCAATTTACGCAGCAGGCACAGCATCAGCATCAGGGTCTGTTCGGCAACGGCTCTGGCGCAGTACAGAGGCAGATAACCGCAGGCCGTTTTATCCGTATATTTACTGACATGGTCAAAGCCCGTGCTTCGGGTCAGGAGAGCCGACATTTGCCAATCGTCCGGAATCCTCGATTGCGTACGGATGGAGATAATCGGAGCCGGCAATTCCGCAAGCCCGCTTTCCTGAATGGTATGATGGGTAAAGCCGGCAGTGATATCCGCAGGCAGGTATTTGCGAAGAAACACCTGTTCTTCCTTAAACGCTTCGTAAAAGTACACGTTGAGCATAGTCAGGGTCCATGATTTCGCGTTGGGAGTATCTATCTGGCGGGCATCTTACTGCAAAAGGGGTGGGCGAGGCAATACAAAAAGCGGCCTGCAAGAACACGCGTTCCTGTCCAGGTCGCTTTATAATTTAAAATAAGGGAGGCTAGCGCTGTCGTCATAAATAGGTTGTAGGCCGCACTCCCTGTTGCCCGTTGTGCCGTTTTTGAACGGTCCATGGTATCGTTCGGTTTGGCATTTATCGCCTTGCATCGCACCGGCAACGTATTATAGTATACCTTACGAAAACAGCCTTGTCAAAAAACCGCGATAAATATTTTCTGTCGCCTTTTGCAACTCTATATAATTGGACAACTTAGAGATTTTTATTCGGATTGTTTTTTGGGCCTTTAGAAGAGCCTAAAAACCGTCATTGCCCCCGAAGACGATTGAATCGGATTCCGTCAATGCATGGCAAGGCACGGCAACGTCTTCCGCTGCGGCAATTACTCCGAAAAGCCTCTTTTTACAGTGCGCAGACCCCAACCCCTCAAACTTAAAACCAACACCACGACATTATCAACCTTCCATGGTTGCGGATTGCAATAAATACCAACATTCTGTATTTAAGCGAGTTACGCCTAATTGCAATCCTTTGCCGGGTGTCGTGTCGCCAGTCGTTTTCACGGGCGAGCAACCCCATCATCCGTCGATGCGGGTTGGGTGAGTGTTACACCGATGCCAAGTCCTTCTGCCGCCTGTTCAGAGTATGTATTCCGGATACGCATTCCCTTGGGCCCTTTTGCGTATCGGGATGTAACTCTGTTGTGTTGTGACAAATTTTATGGCCGTGCATTGGCTGGCAGCATCTGCAACGCCCATTTGGCCGTCCACGTGCTTTTGTGACGACTAAGTCCGAAAAAAACATAATTATTCCTTTCTATTCTTTTGAGACAAACCGACTCTCTACTGATACAGCGAACGAGAAGGCAAAACATTGATTAAAAAAATTAAAAAAAAATATTTTTTATGATTTTGATGAAATTTTAATGAATTTTTTAAAAAAAGAATAATAGCAATCAAGGTTTTGCGTTTTCGACCGCCCAATAGTTAGGAGGGGCATAGGCCGCTTTCTGGGGAAAACATAATTGCCTGTTGTTTGTGGCTTTGAGTGCGATAAATAAAAACAATTTTAATGGGAGACGTCTGATGAGAAAAGTAAGTGTATATTTCGTATTTCTGGCTCTCTTTTCACCCCTTTTTGCTCAAGTAGCATTGAATGTGTATGAAGCAGATGGGGTTACTCTATTTAATAATCGCAATATTACGGTTGGGACAAAATTGAAATTGATTGTCGCCTCCGATTCCAATGAATTCTGGAGCGGCGGGTTGTTTATTGCCGGCCAGAACCGCAATTTGTCGCGTTTGGATGGAATAGGGAAAGACCCCAACTCTCAGGATTGGACGGGTTGTCATTGGGCAGAGGCTGGCCCGTATGCCTTGGTAGCAGACTGGGAGGACTCACTGATTCAGGGCTTTGACCTTTTTTCGTCCGACTGTAATTCTCTTCCGGGCAGCTGGTTTGTGGTTGATTATACTGCGCTGGCTCCGGGCGATCCCAATGTGGGTTTTTATGATTACGACATCAGTTGGGACACCTCCAATGCGCGGGTAACAATCCATCAGGTTCCCGCCTCGGATTTCAATACCGATGGCATTGTAAACATCCTCGATTTTTCTGTGCTTTCTTCCTATTGGCAGCGCAGCGACCCGTGTTCCGGCAGCTGGCAGATTGCCGACCTGGATGACAGTGGTATTGTGGATGTGAATGATTTAATAGAGTTTGCAGATAATTGGATGTGGAGAAGACCCCCGCTTGGTTTTCCGGTTTCCGATCCAGGCGACCCGAATCAGAGTGAGCCGAACGCAGTCGAGCCGAATCTGATTGAGCCAACGCTGGATCCCAATATGATCTACAGTATTGTGGATGCCAATGGATACAATGAGATTACTCTCAGCGTCGGAGACAGTGTTACGTTGTATGTGGATATGACGAATGTTAACGACAGCAACCTGTGGGCTTTCAATATTGAAGCCGATTTGTTGGATCCGAATTTAGGTTCGATAGACAATCGGGCGTATGACCCCAATGACCCGCCCGGCCCCGGCTCTGCCCGGATTCTGGCAGGTCCGAATCTCTGGGACATGTTTAGCGGCTGGGGGCCTGGAGCTCAGCAGGAAGCGGGTATTGCTCTAAGCGGCGTCAGTTCTTCCGGAACGTTCGTAGATGGTCATCTTGCAAGCTTTGTCTATACCTGCCAGAGTCCAGGCGATATCGTGCTGTATTTAGTCAATTGGGATTCAACCAATACTATCGGAGAAAGCGTATATCCGACGCTGGATGGAATTGTGATTCATCAGGTTGAGGCGCTTGGCAGATCGATGGCGACCTCCGGCGGTTCGGAACGTTCTATGGCTGCGGCACAAGAAATTGTCGACATGCCGGGTGAAGAATCTGTTGACAGGTTTAGTAGGGATGTTGCGGAAGAATCTGTCGAAGCGATCAGTCAGGAAGAAATGATCCAATTCCTTGAAGAACTCTGGACTCAGGACGAGGGCATCCAGGATGCGGTCAGCAAGGAAGAATGGAATGAATTTATAAAGAGTGTAGAAGAGTCCTATTAACGATATTATCCAAAATAAAGAAAGGTTGAGATGATAATGAAAAAAACAATCTTGGCGGTAATCATGATTTTGGCGGCACAGGGCTTAGCTTCGGCGGAAAAGGTTTTAGACTCGTCGCAAATCACAAAGGTCTTTGAGCGGCTCTGTCAGACTCCGGCCGCCGGCTGGATTCAGCAGGGGCGACTTTCGGCGATGCATCGGTCGTCGAATGAAGCGACCGGCGAGATCACAGAATCCACGGAAACCGTTGTTACCGATGGCGTTCGGTTTTCATGGCAAATCAAGCTCAATTCATACGAGAAAAAAGGTGAACAGGGGGCGCAGGATTCCAACGACTTTATGCAGTCGAATCGCGACCGGTTGTTTGTCTGGGATGGGCAGACCTATACCCTGTATTTCAGTTCGGGCAAACAGGCGATTGTGTATGATAATTCTTCTTCTGTTCCTGTTCGAGTAAACGGTCCGTTGACGGCGGGGTACATATCGTGGGGGCTGGGCGTTTTTTCGCTCACGGAGTTGTCGGCTGCCAGGGTATCCGCAACACAGGTTCAATCGGAAAACGGCAACCTGATCCAGATGACCATCCAGGCTCCGAATCGTCCTCAATTGCAGCTTGTTTTCGATCCCGCCAAAGACTATGCGGTATTGTCCTATACGATTGAGAAAGAATCTTCCAGAACGATTCACACCTATGGTAATTATGTCCTCAAGTCAGGACGCTATCTCCCGATGAATATTTTGATCGAGAAATATCAAAATGAGAAATTATACTCTTCCGATAGCTGGGAAATCGTTTCGTTGCAGGATCAGCTATCTGAACAGGATGTGTTTGCCGCCCCATTTGAGGATAAGACGCTGGTGGAATACCATACGTTGCTGCTGGACAAACCGCTGTTTTATCAGCATTCTGACAAAAAAGAGATAAAGCCTCTGCTCGATGGCCGTATGCAAGCGGCGTTAAAGAAAGATGTTCAAAAGCAAAATTGCGGCACGCAGGCGATCGAACAGATGTTTCGGCCGCTTGGGGTTTCGGTCTCGGATAGTGAGTTATCCTCGCTTGTTGACGATGTTTCCGGGACAACCAGCCTGTATCAAATACAGCAGTTTGTTCTGAAAAACGAGCTGTACTGTATGCCCGCGAAATTAACCCTTGGAATGCTCGAGCGGTTAAAGGATTGCCAAATCCTGATTCATTTTCCAGAGAAAAAACATTTTGTCGTACTGGATCGGTTCGAAGGGAAAAAGGTCTGGATTATCGATATGGACCGGAATACCTTTTATCACTGTATGGATATCTCCGAATTTGAACAGGAATGGGCAGGCATTGTTTTACTCGTCTCAAAGCAGCCGATTGTTTTGGAAAAAGGCTACAAGCCGATACCGGAAGATATGCTTAAGCGAATTCAGGGAGCGGGTACTTATTCATGCAGCGAGCTGATTCAGGATTATCGGGTGGAAGTGTGTCCGGAAATGATGTTTTCGCTCTGTATGGGGCGTTATGAGCTGTGGTATCCTCGCTATGGATGCAAGCTCGATCCTCAGGGTGGAATTTGTCTTGGAGTTCCCCTGGTTAAAAAGGTGTACACATACTGTATTGAAGATGCGAACAATCCGGGCACCTGCAATATTTCCGGGGAATTTGTCGTCTTTTATATGCGTTCCTGTATGGAGTGATGGTTTTCATCTCTTGGCGACATATTTATAAGAGATTGACGATTTTTCTTTTTGTTATTATACTGTCGCCGCTATGAAAAAAAGCGGCTTTACAATGATTGAATTGCTGGTTGTGATCGCGATTATCGCGCTGCTGATGGCAATTTTGGTTCCCTCGCTGTCGGGGACCAAACACCAGGCGCGTACGGTGCTATGTCGTTCCAATCAGCGTCAGCTTTCCCTTGTTTTTTCGATTTATCAGCAGCAAACCGGAGTGTTCCCTTATGGATTTAACGATAAGGGATTCGGGCTAACAATGACGCCTCCGCCGAATGGATACGCCGGCGATGGGAGCGATAGAAAAGGATGGTGGTGGTTCAATTGCCTTGCGGGTTTGACACAGATAAGTCTAAAGCCCGGTTCTATACTCTGGTGTCCTTCGCGGGGGGCTGCCGACAGCAAAATCAAGACCAATATTCTGTGTGAAAATTATGGCGTTAATCGGTCCATTTGCATGGATGCTCAAGGCAGCAGCATCAACCATGTTTTTGTCGGCAAAGCATTGCGGGCAGAAGAAATTCGAAGGCCCGCTGGTACAATGTTGTTTGGCGACAGCGGTTACAGTGTGCTTAGCTGGATGGCCGCTGTAAATACTGGCGGCGTTCCATTTGAAAATGTCAGCCGAATCAAATCTTTTTATATTCCAGGTTTGCAGTTGAATCAAACTCGCAATGAGTTGACGACCAAGCCGGATGCGCTTCGTGGGCGGCATCCTCACCGAATGCTGAACCTCGTTTTCGCAGATGGGCATAACGAACTTCGTCCCGCGGAGTTTCTCGGGATCAAACGGTCCAGCGATTATCCTTCTTCACTTTGGGCGCCGTAATGGATTTTACGATCAATACCCAAATTGCTTTAACATATCCTGTATCTGTTCCGTTGTCGGATAGGTGATTTCAATGAGAATGATCGGTTCATACTCTTTATCCGGTTGAGTTTTTTTCCAGGATTGTACTTTCTGCGGGTGTTTGGTCGCCGCATCGATATGAAACCGCCATTGATGTTGGACATCTCCAGTAATGGTCTTTTCGGTCCAGGAAAGATCATAAACTTCCACCGATTCGACGGCGGCATTATGCTGGTCAGACTCGATCTTTTTCCAGATTGCGTCCTGGGGCAGGTCGCGCGTATTCTTAAAGGGCAGCAGACCCCACGGAATATTCATCGTTCCCGAAACAGCTTCGATGGCTGCCGTATCCAGCGGGGTAGATTGAGCCGGGGACGCAATATCTGTGAGGGTTTGTTTGACCTGGCGGTTTAAATCCCACAATGTGGTTTGGTTATTCGTTTTGAAAAGTTTAACTCCGAGATCTTTACAGACCCAGGTTTGCTGAAGCGGGGCGGCGGAGTCTTCCCCATATTGAGTCATTAGGATATTTTTAACGTCTTTGAGAGCCTCATAAATCTGGCTGATATCCGTCGCCTGAACAGAAGGACTCTTAAAAAGCAGCAGCGCGCCAATGAGAATAACAGCTGCGGCGGCCACAGGCCGGAAAAAACGCTTCGGCTGCAACCGAATGTTTTTTCGAGGCGTCAGCGATGCAGAATTGTCGGTCGCGGTTTGTTTTGGTTCGGTATTTCTCACAAAAGAGGCCGGAGAGGGTGATACTTCGATATCGAAACAAGCCTCTTGACCGACCTGTGAATCATTCCTGATCCGAAAACAGGTTACAATTCCTGAATCCGGCCTGCTTCGCATCAGGTCAATCGTTTTGAGTTGCTGCCCGGAGAAAGACAGCAAGAAGTGGCTCTGATGACCTGAAAATATACGACAGATGTCGCCATACTGCGCTGTCGTTAGACCCATTTGTCTCAGGGCTGCCAACTCTTGTGCGCACAGACGGCAATGGCTGATATGGGCCGTTACAGGTGTCGGAATCGTAACCTGTTGCCCCGGGATTGCCATCGCCGGCAGGAATGTCCTGATGGTTGAACAGCTTACCGGCTGGCCTGTCAGAGCGAAATGCAGATTCAAATGCGACGCCTGAGCGGCGACAACGGCGTTCTTGCCCGAAGGGGTGTTTGTTTCGCTGTCGGTCTCCTGCAGCCATAGCAACTCTTGCTGGCAGTGGTCGCAGTGTTCAATATGAGCAAGAATTTCAGCGGGAATGCTTGTTTTCGCCTCGGAAAGACAGTCATAGTAGTAAATCATTGCCTGTTGACACATGGATTTGGTTTCAATTTTGCCCATATCAATCTCCCACAACTTGATCCTGAATCTCCCGTA
Organism: uncultured Pirellulales bacterium; assembly: GCA_964630865.1. Lineage (GTDB taxonomy): Bacteria > Planctomycetota > Phycisphaerae > Sedimentisphaerales > Anaerohalosphaeraceae > Anaeroglomus. Next base: position 14,051 of record CAZVXR010000043.1, read on the forward strand.
TCCTCTTTATGCCCACAGACATATATCGGTTAACGGTCTCCCGCTTAAGGTTCATTTTTTCAGCGATTTGACGATAGCTCATGTCATTTATATGTTTATCGAGAACGACCTGCCCAATCGTCAAAGGAAGGTTCTGCTCAATGTGTTTGAATATCTCCGTGAGGCTTTCAATGTCGATTAGATGTTGTGCCGGGCTGTCGTCAAATTGATCCGGTTTTAACATACAGTAATACTCGCCCATCTTTTCTTTGTGCAGTTGTGATCGCCGCTTGAAATCAAGGATGTCATTGACGGCCGCGCGGTATAAATAGCTGCGAATATTGGGGATGTCACTGGGGATAGGGTTGGTAGCCAGCGACAAGAAAAGGTCTTGCCATAAATCATACGCATCTTGTTCCGAGAGACTTTTTTGAAAAATTTTCAACAGAAAATCACCGTGAACTGTAAAAAGTTCTGCGGCTTCACTGACATTCTGCCCGACTCCTCCCGATTTTATATACCCAGTACCCACGGTGCTTCCTAATTCACGACCTTATAAAACCTGATTACCTTCTTGTATTAAAAGACGCAACACGACTTCCTAATTGCCTGCATTGTACAAAAATAATTTCTGGAGTCAAATTTATTGTTATGTTATCGACGGGAGAAAATAGAGAATAGGGCGTTTTGCAGGATAAACGGTCGATTAAGCCACTGCTTTTGCGTGGCGAATCGGCTTTCTGTGAGATGCTCTAAGATTATGTGAATTATAGACTTGTGTTTTTCGTGCCGGTTAATCTTCCCCGGCTGTCGGCTTATTGCCGATAAATCCTGCCTCATTGCAAAGTCGTATCATTTCCCTGCCCAGCGGCGCGGCGTCTTTGCCGCCGCTTTGTCCGCCTTCGACGACCACTGCAAGGGAGATAGCCCGACCGGCCTGATCGGTAACAAAACAGGCGAACCACGCGTGAGCCGGGCGCTCCGTGGAGCCCGTTTTGCCATAAATAGTCATCCCGCGCTGGCGCAAGCCGCTGCCCTCGAAAGCATCATAAGCCGAGCCGCCGCGCTCATTGACGACCGCACGCATTCCATCATAAACCACGTCCAGATTCGCCGCGTGAACCGGAAGCTTTCTGCTGAGTTTTTCATTCATCGGATCATTCGGGTCGATAATCAGGCGGGCGGGTTTATAGATGCCCCGTCGTGCCAACGCCGCATAGGCATTGGCCACCTGTATTACGGTTACGCGCAGGTTGCCCTGTCCAATACCCCACCAGCGTTTTTCACTGGCGGGTATCACGGGCGCATCGGCAATATCGAAAATCGGTTGATTTTGACTGCCAAACAGGATGCTGCCGCAGGACTGGCGAAATGAAACCCTCAGTCTGTCGTCGACGGATAATTGGCTTAATGTTTCTGGATTGACACAAGGCGTCAGGACCGTCGTTCCCCAGCCGAAAAGCCACAGCCATCGCTGCAAGTCAGCGCCGTCGAGCCGATTGGCCAATTGCGAGAAATAGACGTTGCAGCTTCCGCGAATGGCGTTGCGGCTATTGTTGACCTGGCCTTCTTCCGACCAGCGGGAATCGTGGCAGTATTCTTTCCGCTGGAGCAGGCATCTGGGCCAGTTTGCCGGAGGCAGGGTGTAAGAACAGCTAATGACTTCTTCGGCGGTTATCTTATGCTCTTCCAGGCCGGCCAGAAGAATCAGCGGCTTAACCGAAGAGCCGGGCGGATAATTGTCTTCCAACGCGCGATTGCCAAGCGGACGTCTCGGGTCCTTTAGAAGTATATTGTAGTCTTCCCTTGCCCGATTCAGATCGAATGTCGGCAGCGAGACCATCGCCAGCACATCGCCGGTTCCTGCATCCAATACCACCGCGGCGGTATTGCCGCTGCCCCCGAATGCAGGAATCACCGCATTCGGGTCGCCCAGCAGCGTCTGAATATTCCGCTGGAGCGTCATGTCCAGCGTTAGCTGCACATCCTGTCCAAATTGAGCGTCGGTGCGCGAGATTTCATTTCTTTCACGGTCATAGGTAACCTCGCCGCGTCTGCCGCGCAGGAGGATTTCGCATAGTTTTTCAATCCCGAATTTGCCGTTGGCTTCCCCGTCGAGGTAACGAAAGTAGGCATCGTCAGAAAATAAGGCTTCCGCTTCCTGCCGCTGAACCGGACCGACCCAGCCGATAATCTGCGGGGCAACGTCATTAAAAGGGTACACACGCCGGGGTTCGGAGCGAATAACGACACCGTCAATGCCTGCCAGCTCGATTTGTGCCGACATCAGTGTGGGCCGGTCAACCAGTTCCAGAACCGAATAATTCAGATGCATTTCCTTCGGATTGGCCGCCAGCACGTCCTTCGGCAAGATACTGTCTTTTTGTTCCCGATACTCGCCAAAGGGCGACGAGGGATTTTTGCTTCGCCACGATAGAAACCGTCCCATGTCCCAGACCCGATCATTGACGGCGGCAACGGTCTGTTCTATCTCGCTCCGACTGACGCCGGCGGTATAGACACAGAAATCCAGTGCTTTTCCAAGGGTTGCGATATCGGTGGCGTAAGTTTCGACCAGTTTGCTTTCTGCCTCCTGCGGGGTCTGTCCGGAAGCGACTTTTCGCTGGATTTCAGCCTGCCAGAATCGAGGATCAAGCAGCCGGGTCAGTTTGTAGTTCAGTTGAAGAAAAAAGAACGGTTCGTCGCGGGCGACAATGGTCTCATTGCGGTCGATGATTTTGCCCCGCAAGGTTGGCAGTTGTTTTGATGGTAAAATACGAAGTTGCGAAAGCTGCTTGCGAGATTGATCGACCAGAGCCGTCTGGAGATACCACAGCCGTACCAGGCAGAGGGACATGGCCAGAATAGAAAGAAAGATAAATAGTTTCAATCGGTGGTGATACATAACGACTACCTGATCCGGGAGCGGGATTCATTCCGTCCCATCCTCCCCCAGAATTGCGATAGGACCCACCAGATAAGGGGGGCGACAATCGCCGAATAGAGCGCCGTTGAGAAGACCTTCCAAAACAGATCGGGACGGCTTTGTCCGGTTTTCCACGCGTCGAACCATCCGGCGGGTATTTCGGTCAGCAAGGTGGCGAAAAAGACCGCTACCGCCTGAAACAGAGGCCTGCGAATGCTTAATACCCGTCCCATACTATTGAGCAGCATTCCGAAAATACCATAACAAATCAGGTGCGGTCCGACAACCCACCCTACAAGGTCGGCGGCAAGGCCGGTTGCAAAGGCTCCGCCTACGGCGTCATTGTGCCGGGTCGAGAGACTAACAAAAACAAGAACGGTAACCAAAATGGATGGGCGCGTATGCCAGCTTCCCAGCGCGACGACATTCAGCAGGTTTCCTGCCTCGAGGATTGCGGCAGCCAGCAGAATCAAACTGAATAAGAACCATCGCATGGTTTATCTCTTTTCTATCAGCGGAATGACGATGACGACCTCGCGGAGCGCCGAGACGTCTTCAATCGGTTGAACACGAATATCCCAGACCGACGGGTCCTGGTCGCCGGCTAAAACCTGCGACACTTCGCCGACAACAATGGGGATGTCAAAAATGCCGTCCCGCGGCGATGCGTAGACGGTGTCGCCTTTGCGGACATCCGTGTCGCGCGGGATAAATCCGATACGGCAGCCTTTTTTGCCGTCGCCGAGCATTTGTGCCGGGATGTCTATCTGGGTTCCGTCCCGGCGGATACTGACCTCAATAATGTGCGACGAATCGGTCAGAAGCTGAACCCGCGAAGTGGTTTCGGAGGCGTCTTTGACCGTGCCGACGATACTGTTTTTGTCGATTGACAAAACAATCAGTCCGGGCCTGACCGACAGGATGCTGCCCTGATTGACTACGGCTTCATGGCGGGCAGAGGTCTGCAATGTGGCGACTTTGGCCGTCAGCAGTGCGGATTCAGGAAGGCCGACTTGTTTTCGTACCCGACTAAGAGCCAGATTTTCCTGTTCGATTTCGGACGCTTGCGATTCCAGATTTTTGTACTTCTTCCAAAGCTCGTTGTATTGCTCTTTTGGGACGAGATTTTCGGCGTTGTCGGCCATGCGGAAGTTTTCTGCGGACAGTTTGTATCCGATGCTCAGGATGGGGGAAAAGAGGTTGTGAAACAGGTAGCAAAAGGATTTAGTCAGGCCCAGGGGGTCCCAAAACACAAGGATACTCGCAATGAGCAACCCGATGAAGTACGAACCTCTTGAAGCGTGAATGTGTCGAAATCCCAT
>CAZVXR010000044.1:0-1767 GCA_964630865.1 uncultured Pirellulales bacterium
CGATTGAGCAGACTCTTGGTTTTGTCGATGGTGTGGAACAAAAGGTGTTGATTTCATATCCGACCATCCAAACCAGCACTGTCGAAACGCGTGTACAGGTTCCAGATCGCGGTACAGTACTCATGGGCGGTTTGACGCTGACGGCCAATGTTGAAAAGGACCACGGCGTGCCGATTCTGAATAAAATTCCCTTAGTCGGACGGCTATTTTCCAACCGCAGTCAGGTTCAGGATAAGCGCATTCTGCTGATTCTGGTTAAACCGACCATTGTGCTGAAAGCAGAAGCAGAAGAAGATGCTATTTCGGCGATGGGTAAATAATTGAATTGCTAAAATCAAAAATTACACTAAACCACAGATTGCCAAAGTAAAGCAATCTGTGGTTTTTTTTGTTTGGTTTTATTGCAGAATCAGCCGTCCGCCGATGGAGTTCATGAGCGGTACGTAATCGGGGAAAGTAACGCCCGCGGCTTCGGCGGTATCCACGCATAGCTGGCCGTCGAGCGCCATTCCCGCAATCGATAGCGCCATGACAATCCGGTGGTCGTCGTATCCATGCAAAAGGGTTGGGTGGAGTTTTTTGCCTCCGTGAATGATCAGGCCGTCGGGTGTTTCTTCGACGGCGGCGCCGAGTTTTGTTAACTCTCTGGCCATACAGGCGATACGGTCGGTTTCTTTGGCTCGTGCCTGCGGAACATTCATCAGGCGGGTCGTGCCGGAGGCAAACGCGGCGGTAACAGCCATTGCGGGCAGGGCGTCCGGCGTGCGGTTCATATCAATATCAATCCCTTTCAGCTCCGATTTGCGGACAATGACCCTGTCGGCTTCAATGCGAATATCGGCTCCCATATCTTTCAGATATTCTACCACCGATTTATCGGGTTGGCTGTCGGTGAAATCAAGACCTGTGATACCCAGTTCCTCTGCCAGCAAAGCACCCGCGCAGAGAAAAAAAGTCGCGCTGGAAAAATCCGCCGCGACGGGCAAATCAAAGGATTTGTAGGATTGCCGCCCGGAAATCGTGAAATGCCGCATCTCCTGGCGGCAATAGCGGATATGCTGTTTATCCAGCCAGTCGAGCGTCATTTTTGCGTAGTCGGGTTCATACAGCAGGGGGACGTCGATAGTCGAATCGCCGTCTGCCAATGGACATGCCAGTAGCAGGCTGCTGAGATACTGGCTGGTGGGGCACTCAATCTGGACGGAACCGCCTTGCAGTCGGCCTTTTACCACAACCGGTGCGCAATCGTTACCCTTTATAGTCCATGATGTTGCGCCAAGTTGAGTCAAAGCCTTTGATAACCTGCCGACCGGTCGGGATTGTATTTGGTAGTCGCCGGTGAATGTGATATCTGTGCCGGGGTCGGCTAACGCGGCAGAACCTAATGCGATGGCGAGGGTTGTTCCCGAATTTCCGACGTCAATTGTACTCTTTTCAGGGTGGATTTTTCCATCAAGTCCGCGGACAATCCAGCAATGTGGATTCGATGTGTCGATTTTCGCGCCGAGCGCCTGGTATGTTGCCACGCAGCTTAGGGTATCCTGCGATGCGAGCGGGTTGTGAATGCGACTTTGTCCATCGGCTAATGAGGCGATGGCGACTGCGCGAATGGTGTGCGACTTGGAGGCGGGGATTGCCACTTTTCCAGAAAGACGAGATTTAAGAGCCTGAATAATCATAATATTGTTACCTATAAAAAAATGGATGTTAGGCCGGTTAATTATCCATATTTTGAGCAAAAGTGAAGAAAAAATAAAAAAAAATAAA
>CAZVXR010000045.1:0-9374 GCA_964630865.1 uncultured Pirellulales bacterium
GGTTATATGATGTTAATGTTCGGACGACGACTAAGAATGTACTGGTTAGCGCCTCTTACCGCCAGCCGGAAGCCGTCGTGAAATCCTCCAAAGGACAGACGTATTTTGCAGGACTTCCTGTTCCAGGCGACCCACTGATTGGGGCTAACACCGATGATAATGAAAATACGGTTTTTGTGCTGGATTATGTGGAGATCAATAAGCCCCCCAAAATCGAGATTACCGGTTTTGCCGAAACGGCAAAGTTAGCTTCCGGTGCGATATGGTATGCTTCCGATGTAACCGCCGCTCTCAAGCTCATCGCGGCGCTGAGGGGAATGGATACGAAAATCTGCCCTGAAAAACCCCTGTCCGACGAAATCGCCTCCATCGACATCAGCAATTTTAACGGCAGAAAAAGTGCAACAGCTCCGCATATTATTCTCAATCTCAAAGACGGCAAAACTCAGGTCAACTGGGGAGCTGCGATGGGCCGATCCACCAGTTTTATCGAAGCGTCGGACATCGAAAAGCTCACGACCTTCTATACCTATTATCAATCGATGAAAAAAAACTTGCAAAATAAATCCAAATACATCGAACTGCGATATCCCCAATCCGGCATCCCACGCCCTCAATAATCTTTTATTGTCGTCATTCCGAACGCAGTGAGGAGTCCATTTCTTTTTTTCCAGTACCCATTTTTCACCTTTCCAGGCCGAAGGCTTGTTGACAGGCTGTAGCCCAAGTTCCGCAGTTAGAAGTATAAATCGCTGATTTTATCTTAAAAGCGACGACAGTTCTCACTACATTTTTTCAAAATCTTATTCGTCAGCGGCAGATTTTTAGGCAGATTCAGCCCAAGTCTTTGCAGCAGAATTGCCTGGTGTTCGATGGGCCGGCTGACGCCGCGACGGCAGATACGGCCACCTGATCGTATCGGCAGCACCACATCAACAGCCTTGATCTTGGCCAGTTCTTCAAATACTCGTCGCGGCTCATCGCCCAGACCGGCGACTCTGCACATCTGACCCAATGTCTTCCACGCCACATAGGCAAGGAAGCATACCAGGATATGAGCCTGCACACGCTCGGTCTTCTGATTCCAGACAGGTCGGATTCTCAAGTCGCTTTTATGAAACCGAAACGCAGCCTCCGCTTCGGTCAATTGCATATATGCCTTCCGGAGGTCTTCTCGGCTCCAATTATTTATGTTGGTTCGCAGCATATAGCAGCCTTCGCTCAAAGCCGCCCAATTACGCCACGCTTCAACCTTGTGCCAGAGGAGTTTTGATGCGCCATCAGCGGTCTTTATCACATTTGTCTCGAACAACCCTGCCGCTTGGCTGTTTCGACCAAGCAGTCTGCCGACACGTTTGGGTATGGTTATCAAATCTCATTTTCGTTTGGAGCAGCTTACAACGCAAAATCACCGATAAAAATTTTTTAAAATATTTATTTTTGCTCAAACTGCGGAATTTGGGCTAATATGCTGCAAATTTTGTCCAGAAAAAAAGAAAGCGACGGTAAGGAGGGAACCGTCGCTTTTAAGTCCAGGTTAAGAACCTGGCTTTAGGAGGAGGAGGGTAATGATTCCATAACTCTACTTATGATACGATAAATACCTATTTCAGTTCAAGGATATTTACTGAAAATTATTAAAAACCTTATCTTTATCCGTACTTTCCCCATCATCTTTGCCATTTTTTCGTATCTTCCGTTCCATGGGTGAAAGCCCCATAAGAACGATAATCGCCAGGATCGTCGCCACAACAGATAATCCATAAAGTCTTGCACCGCATGCAATTCCGACAGCCGTAACCAGCCATATTGTCGCTGCAGTCGTCAGCCCATGAACATTTCCCTGCTGGTGAATCAGGACGCCTGCCCCAAGAAAGCCAACGCCGGTTACCACCCCCTGAATAATACGAGTTTCAGAGTCCGTATTTACACCGATATGCTTCGAAATAAGGGTGAACATCGCCGCTCCCATACAAATCAGCATATTCGTCCGTAATCCAGCCGGTTTCCTATGTATTTCCCGCTCCAAACCAATCGCAGCACCCAGCAAAAGCGACACAAGCATTGGGACAATGCTTGGCAGGAAATCGCTCTGATACGCCAATTTTTGGATCCAATTTGATAGTTCGCACATAGTAGCCTCAGTTAAATTTTGTAGTTTGGTATATCGTCAAAGTTTGCTCATAAACCCCAATAAATATAGACTACATGACGCGGTTTTGATTCCGCAACTCCCGTTATGTAAGCTGGGTTACGAATAACAAGATATTTCTTTGTCTAAAACAGGAATTATAACTGAAAAAAGCTGAAATCGATCCATAAATAAAATAATAGCCCTTTTTTCAACATATGGGTCCAGCGGGAATACGCCGAAGATGGCCTCAAGAATACCGTAATTTGCCCTTAAGAGCAATTTTATAAGGCACTTTGGGCTGGTTTAGGTCTTTGTGATGGGTCGCGGCACATCCGAAAAATAGCAAGATAATGCTATTGTAAGATGAAAAGCACAAAGAAATTATTCTCTGGTTTCGTTACAGTAATGTGTACTCGCTTGGGCGAGTGTTGTGTATGACTGGACTTATTTAATATGCAAAGGAGATTTATAAGTGACTGGAAAAGAGAGAGTTATAAAAGCTATTCGCTGTCAGGAAACAGATCGTATTCCCTGGGTTCCATTTGTAGGGTGCCACGCTGGATCGCTCATCAAGGTTTCGGCGGAGGACTATCTGAAAAGCGCAGATTTGATGGTCAAAGGGCTTGCCGAAGCGGTCAAGCGATACAAGCCGGATGGTCTGCCGGTTGCGTTTGATTTACAGATCGAAGCCGAAGCGCTCGGCTGTCAGGTTGCCTGGGCAAAAGAAAATCCGCCCGCGGTGATTCATCATCCGCTGTGCAACGGCACGAAGCTGGAGGATTTAAATGTCCCTGGGCCGGACGCGGCTCGTATCGCGGTGGTTCTCAATGCGGCTCGACGTTTGCGTAAAGCCCATCCGGAGATTGCGTTGTATGGGTTGATTACCGGCCCGTTCACTTTGGCGCTGCATCTTCTCGGTACGGATATTTTTATGAAGATGTTTGACCAGGCGGATTATGTCCATCGCCTGATGCGGTTTTGTAACGATGTATGCAAGGCGATGGCCGGATATTATATCGACGCCGGCTGTGATATCATCGCGATGGTCGATCCGATGACCAGCCAGATCGGTTCGGATCAATTTGTGCAATTTGTCAGTCCGTATGCAACGGAGCTGTTTACGCATATCCGCAAACGCGGCGCACTAAGCTCATTTTTCGTCTGCGGCCACGCCCAGCAAAATATCGCCGTGATGTGTCAGTGCAAATGCGATAATATCTCGATTGATGAAAATATCCCGCTCGAATATGTTCGGCAGGAATGCGGCAAACACGGTCTTAGCTTCGGCGGCAATCTTCAGCTGACCAGCGTACTCCTGCTGGGCGGGCCTGTCGATTCGCAGAAAAACGCCATCGCCTGTATGGAGCTGGGCGGCAATAAAGGCTTTATCCTCGCCCCCGGCTGCGACCTGCCGTATGCGACACCGCCGGCTAATCTCGAAGCGATTGCCGCAATTGTTTTAGACCCGTATCAGCGCGACATCGCCAAGAATATGGCCTGCGAAACCACCGACCAGGAACGGCTCGATATGAACGAGTACGGTCAGGCCGACAAAATCATCGTTGATATTATTACGCTGGATTCCGAGGCGTGCGCCCCGTGCCAGTATATGGTTGACGCCGTCAAACGCATTACTCCGGAATTCGAGGGTATTGTCGAATGGCGCGAACATAAAATCAAATACCGCGAATCGCTGGTGTTTATGACCTCGCTGATGGTGCGAAATGTCCCGACCATTTGTATTGACGGAGAGATTGTGTTTGTTTCGCGTATTCCACCCAAAGATGAACTCATTGCCGCCATTCAAAAACGCATCAACGAAAAATTCCGCTTGCGGATTCAGCAGAAAAAGGCGCGGCTGTATGTACTTGGCCTCGATTGCGACAAGACCAAAGAACTCAAAGCCAATCTCAAACAGGCGGTCACCGAACTGGGCGTGGATGTGGATATTCAATCGGTCAAAAACGAAGAAACGATTCATTCGTATGGCCTGACGACCAAACAGCTTCCGGCGGTGGTGATGGCGCGTTTCCAGGTTAAATCCATCCGCCAGGTCCCGCAGGTAGTCGTAATTAAAGAATGGCTCAAGGATTTATGAGTATGATTGATGTCTGGATATTGGGCGGCTACCTCGGCGCCGGCAAGACGACAACGCTAAATGCCCTGCTTCAAAGCGAGCCTTTAGCGTCAGCAAGCCCGGCGCTGATTATCAATGAATTCGGCAAAATCGGCGTCGATGGTGCATTGGTCGAGCGGCGGGACTTAATACGATTTGAAATCAACAAGGGCAGCCTGTTTTGTATCTGCACCAAGACGGATTTTCTTAAGGCGTTGTCCGAAATCGTCGCCAGTGGCAAACACAAAGCCGTGCTGATAGAAGCGACGGGTATCGCCGAGCCGGTGGATATTGAGAATTTTTTGACCGAAGGCCCGCACGCCGGCCATTTTCGGATGCGAGGCAATCTCTGCATTGTGGATGCCATGAATTTTACCCAGATCGCCGCCTATCTAAAGCCTGCGACCTCACAAGTCCGCTGGGCGGATGCGATTGTTATCAACAAGTGTGATCTGGTCGAGTCGCAGCATCTTCATACGCTGCGGGACGTTCTCCGGCAAATCAATCCCACTGCCCCGATGATGGAAACGTCATTCGGCAAAATCGATGCACCGTTTTTGAACGCGGTAATTCACCGCTCCCGCAGCGAAAATCTTGTTCCCTGTGCGCCGGAGCAGATTTTCGCCGTATCATTCAGTACGAATGAGGTTGTAAATGAAACCCAATTTAGCGCAGTTCTCCGACGGATGGATCGGTCGATTTTACGCCTGAAAGGCAATGTGGCTTTCGATTCCGGCTCGGCCTTTGTCGAGGTTGTCTGCGGCAAGGTCAGCAAAAAGGCTCCGGTGGCGGCCATTTCCACCCAGAACTACGCGGCTACCGCCTTTACGGTCATCGCCTGGAACACTGACAAGCAAGCACTGCTGGAACAAATCGAATCCTCTTGGAATCAAGCTATAACGCAGGCATAAATAGGCCTTAATCGCCTTTGCTTAGCTTCAAAATCTTAAATTTCTGGAATTGCTATTGAAATAGCTGAACTTTATGGTATTATGTGATTATATTGTCACATATGCACGTAGAGGAATTTATGAAAAAAAAAGTTGTTTATGAGAGGCAGGCGGAGGTGGCCAAGGCCATAGCCCACCCTTTACGGATGGCGGTACTCGACTATTTACGGGAAGGCCCCCAATGCGTCTGCGATATCGCGGCCTTTGTTGGCTCGGAGCGGTCGAATATCTCCAAGCATTTATCGATTATGGTTTCCGCCGGCGTGCTGGATTCGCACAAAGAGGGATTAAAAGTGATCTATAAATTGCGAGCGCCCTGTATCCTGAAATTTGTCGATTGTATTACCGAATGTCTCAAAGAAAAAGCTAAAGATGATCAGCAAATATTGAATCTGGTCTAAGAAATTACGTTATGGAAAATCCTGAAAAAGACTGCTGTTGTCCCGTGAACGATCCTGCACGTCCTGCACGCAATTGCTGGATACGGTATGCCGTGATGATTCTGTTGGCGATATGGTGGATTGTGTATTCGAATTTACTGCTGTTCGCAAAGTGGGTTACGTATAGCCTTTTGCGATTTGAGCCGGATGGGCGTCTTGGTGCCGCGGTGGAATTTTTTATCTATGACACCCCGAAGGTGCTGATGCTTTTGGTATTGGTGGTTTTTGGTGTGGGTATTATCCGTTCATTTTTTACGCCGGAGCGCACACGCCGGATTCTCCAGGGCAAAAGCGAGTTTGTCGGCAATATCCTGGCCGGATTGCTCGGGATTGTTACGCCTTTTTGTTCCTGTTCTGCGGTACCGTTGTTTATCGGCTTTGTAACTACGGGTATTCCGCTTGGTGTAACCTTGTCTTTTTTGATCTCGGCTCCCATGGTCAATGAAATCGCTTTGGTGATGCTGTTCGGCTTATTCGGATGGAAAGTCGCTGCGATGTATCTGGGAACAGGACTTTTTATCGCAATAATCTCCGGATGGATTCTGGGAAAACTGCATCTGGAAAAACATATCGAAGCATGGGTTTTCCAAATCCCGGTTGGGCAGGGCGTTTCCGATGAAAAACTCACTTGGCAAGAACGCATCCGCGGCGGCATGAATGCGGTACGCGACATTGTCGGTAAAGTCTGGCCGTATGTGGTGTTGGGGATCGCCGTCGGCGCGGGTATTCATGGGTACGTGCCGGAAAATTTCCTCGCCTCATTTATGGGCAAGGATGCGTGGTGGTCGGTTCCTCTGGCGGTGCTGCTGGGCGTGCCGATGTGCTCCAACGCCGCGGGGATTATTCCCATTGTGCAGGCATTGTTAAACAAAGGCGCTGCGCTGGGAACGGTTCTGGCTTTTATGATGGCCGTCATCGGTTTATCTCTGCCGGAAGCGATTATTTTGCGAAAAGTGCTGAAATGGAAACTGATCGTTGTATTTTTTGGCATCGTGGCGATGGGAATTATCCTGATCGGATATTTGTTTAATAGTCTTTTCTAATGCGGCTAAAATGAAATGAAACGCGCTTTAATACAACCTGATAAATGCCAAAACTGCCAGCCGTGTGAAATCGAAAAAGATTGTCCGATGCAGGCGGTCTTTAGAGAAAGCATGATGGAAAAGCCGTGGATCGATTTTTATCGCTGTTCGGGATGTCTTCACTGCAAAATGGTGTGCCCCAATAAAGCGATTGAAGAGATTTCCCATCCCTGCGATGGCAAAGGCCGAATGGGCTGGTAAAATATAACAAATCTATGAAAAATAGGAATTAAAGAAATATGAAAGCAATCGTTGAAATTGATGCGGGTATTTGCGGATTTCAAACAACGGTAAGCGCTGCCAGCGATGACGGTCAGAATGTCGCGTTCGACGCCAAGACCGCCTGCGGCAAGATTCGTCAACTGGCAAAAGCCATTGAGGAAAAAAGTCCCATTGACGCGTATCAGGAAATCAGTGCAAACGGGCCTGCGGTTATTATGACGGCGGTGAAAGAAAATCTGCCGGGCTGCTGTGCGGGCTGTGCTGTACCGGTCGGGTTATTTAAGGCGATGCAGGTTGCTGCCGGCTTGGCTCTGCCTAAAGATATCACAATCAAACTTGCAAAAGAGGATTAACCATGGCTTGCAAATTGAAAGTGCTGTTTCTTTGTACGGGCAATTCCTGCCGGTCGCAGATGGCCGAAGGATGGGCACGCCATTTGAAAGGCGATGTCATTGAGCCATATTCGGCTGGGATTGAAATCCACGGGCTAAACCCCAATGCGGTTAAGGTGATGGCCGAAGCGGGTGTGGATATTTCTCAGCATCAATCCAAGCATATTGACACATTGAAAAATGTCGTATTTGATTATGTGATCACGGTCTGCGATAACGCGAATGAAAGCTGTCCGATGTTTCCGGGCAAGACCAAAGTGATTCATGTTGGCTTTGACGACCCGCCGAAATTGGCGAAAGAAGCTAAAACCGAACAGGAAGCCTTGGATTGCTACCGCCGTGTGCGGGATGAGATACAAACCTATGTTGAAAGATTGCCGGAGATATTAAAATGAAAGCGGAAAAAGGGCTCTCTATTTTTGAGCGGTATTTAACGGTATGGGTTATCCTGTGTATTGCCGGCGGGATTGTGCTGGGCAAAATAGCACCGGGTTTTGCCAAGGCGCTCGATGGCATGGCGATTTATGTCGGCGGAGCACCGGTGGTGTCGATTCCGATTGCGATATGTCTTTTCTTTATGATGTACCCGATTATGGTTAAGATCGACTTTGCCGAAGTCCTGCAAGCGGGGAGGAGCATCAGGCCGGTCGCCCTGACACTGTTTGTCAATTGGGCAATTAAGCCCTTTACGATGTATTTTATCGCGTTGTTTTTTTTGGGCACATTATTTTACAATTTTATTGGGCCGGATGCGGTCGATCTGGTGAAAATGCCGTTCGGGCTGGATTTGCCGGTTGGGGCGACTTACGGCGTCGGCACGATCGTTATGGAAAACGGCGTCAAAATGCTGCAAGTGCCGCTGTGGCGAAGCTATCTGGCCGGGTGCATTCTGCTGGGTATTGCCCCGTGTACGGCGATGGTACTGGTGTGGGGATATCTTGCCAAAGGCAATGACGGCCATACACTGATCATGGTTGCCATTAATTCGCTGTCGATGCTGTTTCTGTATGGGCCGCTGGGCGGATTTCTTCTGGGTGTCGGCCGGCTGCCGGTGCCATGGCAGGCGCTGGCCCTGTCGATTGCGATTTATGTCGCGCTGCCGCTGGCGGCGGGATTTATCTCGCGCAAGTGGATTATCGCCCATAAAGGACTGGACTGGTTCAACCAGAAGTTTCTGCATGTGCTGACGCCGATTACGATTATCGCGCTGCTGATTACGTTGGTGCTGCTGTTTTCATTCAAAGGCGAGACGATTTTAAATAAGCCGCTGACGATTCTTTGGATTGCGATACCGCTGTTCATCCAGACGATGCTGATTTTCGCAATCGGCTACTGGCTGTCGAAAGCGTGGAAATTCAAATATGCCGATGCGGCACCGTCGGCGATGATCGGGGCGTCGAACCATTTCGAGGTGGCTATCGCAACGGCAACGATGCTGTTTGGGCTGTCCTCGGGAGCGGCGCTGGCAACAGTTGTTGGAGTTCTCATTGAAGTGCCGGTGATGCTAATGCTGGTGAAGATTTGTTTAAAAACGCAGCATTGGTTTGCAGAAAAAGCGTAATGGAACCACAGATTTCACAGATTACACAGATGAAAAGGTAAAGAATGAAAAAGATTCAGATTTTGGGAACCGGGTGTGCCAAGTGTACGCAGCTTTATCAGAACGCCGAGCAGGCGGCAAAAGAGCTTGGGATTGCGTATGAAATGGAGAAAGTAACGCAGATTAATGACATTATGAAGTTCGGCGTGATGGTTACGCCGGCGCTGGTGGTCGATGGGCAGGTCAAATCCGTCGGCAAGGCGCTGTCGGCGGCGGAGATTAAAGCGTTGCTTTGAATTGCAGATTAAAAGATCCATTATTCATGGAACCAGGAGCATGACGATGTCGCGGAGTACCATTAATTTTATTCTGGATTTGGTGTCGCTGATTAATCTTCTTGGGCTTATGATAACGGGGATTATTATGCGGTATGTCCTGCCGCCGGGAACAGGCGGGCTTGGACGAATCGCTCATGGCGGCGGTCGTGGCCAACATATC
>CAZVXR010000046.1:0-1736 GCA_964630865.1 uncultured Pirellulales bacterium
CGAATCTTGAAATTGATTGCTACAAATATAAGATCAGTTCTGTTTTGCCCCTAAAACGACACGCTGTGGATAATCTGGGTTCCGAACAAATTGTTATTTCAAATATATCCCTTATCGATAACGGCATAAATGTGGTGGTCATAGAAAAGGAAGCCGAAATGATATTGGATTCGTCAAAAAGGGATTTTTCCGATTATGATAGATACGCAGATAGCTACTATCTGCTTCAAAATGAAAAACGCGGAGAAGCTTTCATCGCCGACCCTGAAGATGATGGGTATTATGGCAATGTTTTCAGTGTAACAGACCGGCTAACAAATAGGATCGTAAGGCTTGATTTCCTTTGTGTCAACAAACGCAATAGCCGACTCCCTAAAATCGATCAGGAATGGCTCAAGGATGCGCAATTGGTCAGAGTTGATGCAGTTCGCACGGGAAGCCTGACAAAACAAATCGAAATCAAAGATTTTCTATTGTCTGCAGAATCCAAAGAACTCGATAACGATCTAGGGAAACAGCCTTGCAAAAGCTCGAACAATTGCATTGTAGAATGAACCGTTTCAGGTAGCACTCAAAAGAGGGTTCTTTTGGGTTTACAGACGTTTCATTGCCTCGGTAATGCCATTGGCGATAGCGGCGGCAATTCTATCTTGGAATTTGGGGTCGTAGAGCGCCGATGCTTCACTTGGATTGGATAGATGTCCGCATTCGACCAGTACGGCCGGGCTTTCGGTGTTGACCAGGACGACATAGTCGCCCTCGCGTACGCCGCGGCTGGGCAGTCCGGTTTTGGTCATCGCATCTTCAATCAATCCTGCGGTCATTCGCGAATCCTGAGATGCTGAGCGGCTGACCCATACAGAATAGCCTCGTATGGTCAATCGCTCATTGGCATCACAGTGAATCGAAGCGAATAAATCAGGATTGATCCGGTTTGCGGCTTCCGCCCGTTGATATTTATCAATAAACGTGTCGGAAGTCCTCGTCATTTTAACCTGGAAGCCGCGGGCTTTTAGAATTGCGGCTAATTTTGTTGCGATTTTCAGGTTGACACCTTTTTCGTAATATCCCAGATAGCTGGTTGTGCCGGGGTCTTTACCGCCGTGGCCTGCGTCAACAAGGATAGTGCCGCCGATTTTAGGCGTTGGTTTGGGGGGAACCCATTTCGGTTTTGGCGGCTTGGGGGCGACATCGTATTTGGATCGCAAATGCGAACGAATCAGACTTTCCAGGATTTCCGGGACATAAATTGTCCCATTGGCGCTGGTTACTGGGCCGGTATTGCCGATGGGAACTTGATTGACAAAAACCCGCCCGCCGTCGTGGATAAAAATCACGACGCGGTTGGTTCCGTTTTTCATCTCGACGTAGCGGTCAGTCTGTTCGGTTACATCCAATCCGAGACGCTGGGCCAATTGAAATATCGAAAGTCGATAGGGCATTGCGGTAGGGGTCTTGCCTCCGCCATCGCAGCCGGATAGGCCTATCAATAACAATACAGTACATAAGCCTATGAACAGGGTCGATAATTTCACGCAAATCCTTTCATCTTTGTTTGGTCAAAAAAATCCCCCATTAGGGATTCCTCTTTATCGGCGTTACCGGTAAAAAGGCTTTATTTTATTGTTTTTCGAAATATCGGCAAGGGAAAGTCAATGAATATTGCCAATCAATCCTATATAAGGCATAACAGGTCTGCTATTGTGTAATCAGTACCCGTCTAAGAAAATATTTTC
>CAZVXR010000047.1:0-3584 GCA_964630865.1 uncultured Pirellulales bacterium
GCAAACTTGAGACGGCAACTAACACCATCACCCTGCTGGCAACGGCATTTCTGAATCTGGCCGCCGAGTGCAAGCACGCCCTGCCGCGGACTCCGGCGCTTGCGCCGGAATACCTCCGCGACCAGACAGGGCCCATCAGCGAAGAAAAACTCCGTTCGCTGGAGCTGCGATTTCATAACCTCCAATCCCTGTATGACACGTATGTCTCGACTACCGAAACTGAAGTGCTGGATAAAGATTTGCCGGTCCTGCGGGGACATATCAGCGTCGTCCTGCATCTGCTGCGAACTGCCCGCGATCTTGCTCATTATTACGAACGGCATGCCAGCTCCAGCGCACTATATGTTCCCGGAGCCAAGCGGCTGGTCGAACCGGAAAAACTGCTGGACACCCTCCTGCAGTACTCCATCTGCTTTGTCGGCCAGTTTTTAACCTGCGCCGAATTGCTGTGCCAGAATATGCTTCGGCGTTATACGGAAAATACACGAATTAGAGTTCGTGTGCCGCCTTATCGCGGCTTCCATGTACGGCCTTCCACGCTGATTTCTAAGCTGGTATTGCATTACGGCAGCGAAGTCCGGATGGAAATGGAGAGCGAAACGTATAATGCCCGGTCGCCGCTGGATTTATTTCGCGCCAATGAAAAAATTAACGCCCGTAAACGCCACTCGCTCGCATCGGAAATTATTCGGCTAAGCCTGGTCCCTAATACGCCGACGATTACAGATGCCAAAACGCTGGTACGAAGCGTGATTATGACGCTGGCTGACTACGGCAAGGTGATTATCTACGAACAGCCGCTCAGGCTTGACGAGATGACGCTCTCGCCAGACGCCAAGCTGATCGAACAGGTTACCGATGAAATCGCTAAACTGCTTGCGATGGGTAAAATCGACATTGTAACAGAAATGAACGTCGTTTTTTTCGGCGACAAGCGCGTCCTCGAAGACATCCGCCTGCTGGCCGAGTGCGGCTACGGCGAAGACAACTTCGGCAACAACATCCCTTTGCCCGAATGCCTCGAATACCTCAGACAATAACTTTATTTACAATTTCCCATTTTCGATTTTCAATTTTTTTCAGCACTATTAATTTACGCCATATCAAGCTGTAAATATCGGCGCCAGTTTAGTGGCGGTATTTTTCAATACTTTCATTTCCGATTCCGTCAATCGGCTCATACCAGCATTTTGGATCTCGGGCTTTTGCCATTGCTGCGTTGCGAGGGCTTTTAAGGCGATAATACCCATGTTTCGCTTTTTGGCCTCCTTGAGTACCGCATTTTCAAAACCACTGCCAAAGTGCGCAGAGAAATTAACCGAATACATCACCGTGTCAAAATCATATTCATCGCCGCCAAATCAAGCGCAAAACCAACCTGACAATTGAATAAAGGTTTCTGAAAAAACGGGTTACATTTTTTGCCACAGGAGCTTGCCGAGAAACACAGGAAAAGTAAAATGGTAAAGGGCAAAAAGGTTGAATTTTTGTGCTTTTATGGTACAGAAATGTCTTGTATGGAAAGAAAAATAGGGGTACAATCGCGGGCGAAAATGGATTCGGAAAATGACGGACTTGAAGAAGCTTGAAAATTGCATGCGGCGAGGGTGTCCCTATGGACACGAGAATTGGATTGATAAAGTCGTGAAAGAAATGGATCTGGAATCCACTTTACGTCCTCGCGGACGACCCAAAAAAGAAAAAGAGCACAAAAAGGATTCCTGGCACCTTTAATTATCTTGTAAAATACAGGAGTAAAGCAAAAAAGGAGACACTATGAAGCGAACATCCGTCGGATTCAAAGTCGGTGTTGTATTAGCGGTGCTGCATCTTTGTCTGGTATTCTGGGCCTATTGGGTATGTGTTCATTCGCATTCGAGTACTGCCGGACTTGTGTATACCTTTTTTTTCTTTCTGGATGCACCGCTCCTTTTGATACCTTTTTCGGTATTTAAAGTATTGGGTGAGGTTTCACCGCTCATTGAGTTCGGTATTTTTGGTTCCGCGCTGTGGTTTTTGCTTCCTTGGCTAATCGATATGGCGTTTCATCGTATTTTTCCGAAAGCAAAGACGCTTCTCAGGGTCATTGTAATTATCGTGTGCATTCCGATCCTATTAGTTGGATTTGTCTCGCTGAGTTCTTTGGGGATAAGGCAAAACATCCGGCGGGAAAGGCCTGCGGAATTGAAGAAGTCGCTGAACCGTACCTCTTCGGATTTTCTGACCGAGAAAGTTGTTTTCCAGAGCGATCGGATGGGCGGCATGAGTGGCCTTGGCCGGATTCCGAGTCCGGCCGCCGGCCAAAAAGGTCTTGCGGTGGGGATATACAATCAGGTTTTATTTTTAGACGAGAATTACAAGGAACAGAAAAGACTGATACTTTCCAGGTACGGATTGACAACCCTCGAGCCATTGGATGCGGATGGGGCCGGCAGCCTGCGATTTTTGGCATACAGCATCTGCTACGGAGAAGGCGTTTCTCTTTTTGATGCCGAGGGGGAAAAAATGTGGGAAATCGTTTCGTCGGAGCCTAACTCGGTGCCTATTGACGGCGCCTGTTTTGGGGATGTCAATGGAGATGGGAAGCCGGAGTTTGCGGTGTATTACCGCTACAGCAAGGGAATTCATCTGATTGATAGTGACGGCAAGACGATGTGGGAACACCCTATCGATGCGCTTGGGCATGTGGAAATTACGGATTTGAATGGAGACGGCAGGGCCGAGATTATTTATGACAATTCCAACAGCAGTGTCAGGAAATTTACCACGCTGGATGCGGCGGGAACAGTGGTCAATCAAGTCAAGATCAAGACGGATTCATACGAATTTTCGGTGATCCGATGGCCGGGTGAAAAAGCCGGGCCTTTTATTCTGCTTACGGAGGAGAATAAAATCAGGATTGTGGATTTAAAAGGAAATACAATCCTCAATCTGGATGCGCCGGGATGCAGAACTTTTGGGGATGTGAAAGCGGCGACTGTCCGATTAAAAAAAGAGGAACCATGCTATCTTGCGGTCAGAAAAAAATTACATCCGGATATTCTGGTGTTGTATGTCTATGACGGCGGCGGCAAACTGGTATATCAAAAAACCGATGTTGCGGAGATGGTACTTAGACCGATGCTTGCGGTGATGGAGGCCGGTGACGGCGGCGACGAAAAACTGGTGGTGGGGTGTGACCGTAATCGCAAGTCTCAGATTTTAGAATATTCGTTGACCCGTTAAGGATAATTAAAGGTGCCAGGGGAAACTATGGGAAACGGAAACTAGGAAACTAGGGACAGTGGGGCCGTTGAAAAAGCCAGCATTACAAAGATTATGCCTTGTTTTTCGCTTAAAAATGAAGCTGGTTTTTCTTTTTGTATAGTTTTTCAACAACCCCACAGTCACCTATTTTTATAATGTAGTTATAAGCGTAATGGCGTAGTTTTATTGTTATTGCGATGTTTTTTTTCGATGTAATGAGTTTGCTCTTTGATTTTTAAATTCTGATGTTTTAGCCCGTCAGGGCGATATTGTATAGCCTCGGGTGTAAACCCGGGGAGTATTGGAATGCTCTTTATATTCTTAGCCCGCGCAGCGGG
>CAZVXR010000048.1:0-3582 GCA_964630865.1 uncultured Pirellulales bacterium
CCAGCCCGAACCGGTAATGACCGTCCAACAGAGCTCAAGCTCGATGGAACGGCGATTCAGCGACACGACGGAAACGAAAGTCGATGCGGTACAGATAATTACAACCTGGTCACAGCGATATGACGACCTGGCACGCCAGACCGAACAGCTGCGTGAAAGTAATACGAAATTAACGCTCGATAATGCAAGCCTCCAGCAAGAGGTGGCGAAATTAAAAATAGCCCTTCAGCAGTGCCGCAGTGATTTTGAGCAATCCAACGCCGTTTTGGTGCAGGCACATCAGGAATTGAGCAAGTGGAAGGCCGACGTGTTGGGATTCCGCGATGAAATACGCCAGGCACAGGCCGCACAGTTGTCAGCGACGACAAAGATTTTAAAGGTCCTTGGAGCCGAAACCTCTTCAACCCCAAGCGAAAAAAGTCCGGCTTCGAACAATAGCCCACAGGAGGACAAACCGTGAAGAAAACGGTATTGGTTGTTGCTGCATGGATAATAGGTGCCTTAGCCACAGGCTGCGGCATATCACAACCCAAAGCCATTCCGCCAACAGGACATTTCTATCTGGATAAGACCGCGGATTTCTCCGCCGTAGGCCGGGTTGTTGTCGCCGAACTGGAAAACCAAAATGCCACACCTGCGCTCGGAAAAACGCTGACGCAGGCGTTAATCGATGGTGTCGATAAAAAACATCTGTTTAATGTGATTCCCATCTATCGATTGGACTCGGAATGGGGCAGCTTGACGTTCGATAACCTTAAATCGTTCACACCCCAGGATATGGCCAATGTGCGCAAACACCTGAAAGCCGATGCGATGGTATACGGAACAATTACGCGTTATCGGTCGTACCCGCAATTACTCGTCGCCTTAAATTTGAAAATGGTGGATTTACGCGATGGACGATTGCTGTGGGCATTGGCAGACGTATGGGATAGTACCGATAAAAATATCGAACTGCGCATCAAAGAATTTTATAAAAACGAAATGCGAACTGGATACGAGCCCATGAATTGGCAGATCGTAATCAATAGCCCAAATACATTTTATAAATACGTCATTTATGAGGTTACCGCAACATTACCGACAAACCAACAGTAATAATACCTATTTATTTACACGGTTACCGTCCGAATAACAAAATCTTCTCTAAAAAATAGAATTTAGCTTTAGTTCGCTCCGCCGATTGCGACAATGAAACAAACTGAATACGAATCAATTACTTTTGTGAAAGGCGAGGGGAATGGCTTCCATAAATTCAAATATAACAATCGCAGCAGGGACAACGGCAAAAGCGGCGGGAATAGATCCCAAGAAACCTCAACGCAAAGAAGCTTTGCGTACTCCGGCAAAACTGGGTGAGGAATATCAAAAATTTATTCAACAGGCGATGGCGGAAAATCCGGACCAGAATACCGAACGGGTCAAACAAGCTCGTGAATTACTTTTAAACGGACACTTTGATACGCCGCAAGCAGCCAAAGAAGCGGCAAAAAAAATTGTTGAATACGGGATTTGAGTATAAATTCTGACCACGGATGGTCGGGTTTGTGGATAATGGATTATCCAGGATAAGCGGGGCCGTGAATATCGGCCCTTCTTTTTTGCGCGGTCATTAAATCAGGCAACCGTGTCCAAGAAGATGCCAAGCGGGTATTCGCCTTTTTTATAGGTCAATTTCTCTTTAACAAAAGATAAAATCGCTCTTCTATGAGGATTAAACGGGTTCCGCGGCGGCTTAGAACCTGAATTTTCATTCCGGCTCTGCCGCGGACGCTCGGCGATAGCCCGGCACGGCGACAAAGGCCGCGAGTCCAAGACTTCAATAGCCACAAACTTTGACACTTCAAATTCCCCACCCCGAAATTCTCGGGTTACAAGAGTTCTTCAACGATCACCAGGCTGATACATTCAGCCAGCTGTAAAACGTCCCACCCATAACGCAGATTATATCTAATCTGGAGTTATTTTTCAATGTTTTTCCAAAAACACGTCGCATAGCTACCGTATATTTGGAATTCTGCGGATAGCGAGCATACTGGTATCATCGAGTTGACTTGCTAATCCGACAAACCTTCTCCGATAACCAAGGATGGTATGAACTAACTGGGATGCAGAGTTGCCGCGGGATTGATAGAGGATTTCCATCAGCCGATCTTTGCCCCACATTTGCCGCTCAAAATTGACCGCGTCAATGAGCCCATCCGTATAAAGCAGGAGGCAATCTTCAGTTCGAAACGGCACCGTTTCGATGTCATGGACCGCGTTCTCCATCAGACCCAAAACAAGGCCGCCTTTGTCCAGATCAAGAATATCGCCTTCGCTGCGGATCAGCAGCCCCGGCTCGTGTCCGCAATTGCAGTAGGTGATCGTATCTTCTTTGGTATTGATCAGCGCCAGCAGCAATGTGATAAATTCGCCATTTCGGCATTCGCGGCAGGCGACGACATTCAGTTTTTTGATGATTTCGTGCATCCCGTGGCGTCCATATCCGCCATCGGCATAGGCCCGCATCGCGCCGCGGAACATACTCATCATAATGGCAGCAGGCACGCCTTTGCCAATAACGTCGGCAATGGCAACAACGATGCTGTTTTCATCCACGGCAAAAAAGTCATAGAGGTCGCCGCCAATTTCATGGCACGGTTTATAGACGGCCGCCAGATCAAGTCCGCACAGACACGGGGCTTTGTCCGGGATCATCCGACGTTGAATCACCGCGGCCAACTCCATCTGCTGCTTCATTTTAGCGCCGTCCAGCGCCTGCGCATAGAGAATCGCGTTGGTAATGGCGATAGCACACTGGGTAGCCACCAAGCGGGCAATACGTATCGCGTGGCGATTGAACCGATTGGCCTCAGGACTGTAAATCCGCAGGACGCCCAGCGGCTTGCGTTTGAACATAATCGCGACGGTAAGCTGACTAATCAGTCCTTCTTTGATGGTCGCTTCCGGATAGCGGACGCGGGGGTCAACCCGCATATCATCCAGCACAACTGCTTTGCCGGTAAAGGCTTCCTTAATAACCGCTTCGTCCATCGTTACCGGGCCCTTGTTGCGGTATTCTTCGCTTAAGCCGTAGGTGCTGCGCATTGTCAGGTCGCCAGATTTGTCGTCCAGCAGACGAATGGAGCAGGCGGTAGTATTGGTTACCAGCACCGCCGCCTCGGCCAGTCGGTCCAAAACCTCCTGAAGCTCAAAATTACCGGCTACCAGCGTCGAAATCTGATATATCTTATCTGAAAGCCTAACTTTTTTCTGTCTTTGTGCCATATTTAGGGTTGTTTCATGGTTATAACCTGTTTCTGCGACAGATTATACCTCAACTATGGGATTTTAATAGTGTTTTTTGTGTGAGGAAATCGGGATCTATCATGATGCTAAGCCTTTCCCTTACAGAAAACACTTGACAGAAATTGGTGAACCAATAACAATAAAATCAAAATGACCGTCATTTCCGCAGAGATGTAAACTCCCTGGGATAATCGGGCCAGGGTGACGGATTGTCGTCATCAGGACGGTGGATTCATTTCTGCCATACATGGCTTTGACGTACAAATTTGAGCCCTTAAATACCAAAAAAAC
>CAZVXR010000049.1:0-2114 GCA_964630865.1 uncultured Pirellulales bacterium
GGTCGTTTGTACTACCGATGACCCCGTCGATTCACTGGACTATCATCGAAAGATTCTGTCCGATGGATTTGAAATAAAAGTCCTGCCGACCTGGCGGCCGGACAAGGGAATGGCCGTCGAAAATGTCGCCGCGTTTAATCAGTGGGTGGATGCACTCGAAAAAGCGTCCGGCGTTGCGGTCAGAAATTATAAAACGTATCTTGATGCGATTGGCAGCCGCCACGATTTTTTTCATAGTGTCGGCTGCCGTATTTCTGACCATGGCCTCGAAACGGCTTATGCGGAAGACTATACGGAAAGTGAAATCACGGCAATCTTTGACAAGCTCCGCTGCGGCACATCCGCAGCCCAGGAAGAGTGCCTGAAATTTAAGTCGGCCATGATGGTCGAATTTGCACGGATGGATCATGAAAAAGGCTGGGTGCAGCAGCTTCATTTCGGCGCACTCCGCAACAACAACAGCCGCCTGCTTAAGGCCCTTGGTCCGGATACCGGATTTGACTCTATCGGGGATTTTGAGATTGCTCGCCCGCTGGCAAAATTTCTTGATCGACTGGATGCTGATAACAAGCTTACCAAAACTATTCTGTATAACCTCAATCCGCGCGACAATGAACTGATGGCCACGATGATCGGCAACTTTCAGGATGGCTCTGTGCCGGGCAAACTGCAATTCGGTTCCGGCTGGTGGTTCCTTGACCAGAAAGATGGAATGGAAAAACAGATCAACGCACTGTCCAATCTGGGGCTTTTAAGTCGCTTTGTCGGGATGCTTACGGACTCCAGGAGCTTTCTGTCGTATCCGCGGCACGAATATTTTCGCCGTATCCTCTGCAATATCCTCGGCAAGGATGTTGAAGATGGCCAACTGCCGTGCGATATGAAACTGCTCGGTGCGATGGTGGAAAATATTTGTTTCAATAATGCGTTGAACTACTTTGCTTTGCAATAATACAAAAAAACCAACGTTGGGAATTCGGTATCGAAAACAACCTTGCCGAGTACAATTTTTTCAAAAAAAAGAGTGGGTCTGTAAGCCGAGTTTTGTATCCCGACGAATCGGAATGGCGACCATTACACTGGACCGGCCGTCGCCGACCGGCTCTGCCGAAAGGTCTCCCCATCGGCACGCAACCTACCCGCCGGATTATTCCCGGGCAGAGAAACCGGCTTATTTGGTCTTGCAGGCGGCGGGGTTTTCCATGCCGTTGCCGTTACCGACAACGCGGTGCGCTCTTACCGCACCATTTCACCCTTACCTGTGCTGTAAACAGCCATCGGCGGTGTATTTTCTGTGGCACTGTCCCGCGGGTCGCCCCGGGCGGTCATTAGCCGCCGCCGCGCCCTATCCTGCTCGGACTTTCCTCTGGATGTCTTTCAACCCAGCGGCCGCCCGACCCACTCAACCCACCATTATACCCCAAAACCAGACATTTGAAAACGACAAATCCCCCTTGCCTATTTTTCCAAATTGGGTTCGTTTTGACAAAACAGGTATGCACGTATACAGGAATACAGGTATACACGTTTTGATGACCCTCGAAATTTGCTGAAAAATGGGGAAATTGGGTTCGTTTTGACAAATAGCCTCCAGCGGCCAGCCACCAGCTTCCAGCAGAAAATGGGTTCGTTTTGATAAAAAAGTTCTTAGTTCGTTGTTCGGAGTTCTTAGTAGGGGCAAGCCCCCGTGTTTGCCCAAATTGGGTTCGTTTTGCTTTTTTGTATTCTTGTATTCCTTCATTCCTTTATTCCTCCTTTCATTGTGGTACGAAGCACCCACAAGCTTCGCTTGAAGGCGTCTTTCGACCTGCCTCGTCCTTTTGTGCTGGATTTGTCTCCCGCACCTTTCTATGTTATACGAACATACGCCGAACATGTCAAGAAAAAAGTAAAAAGGAAAAGGGCAAAAGGAAAAATTAAACGGAATTTAAGAGAAAGTGGACAGAAAGAAGTCAGAAGTGGGATTTTGCTGAGTCAACAGATTCCTCATATACGTTCGGAATGACGAAGAACGGCGAGGGCAGAAATTTTGCCCATCCAGTAAAATCTGCACGGTCGCAAGAACGAGAAAACAGGCAGCTTTCGCGCGGTTTCAGCCTGGAAAACATATTATC
>CAZVXR010000050.1:0-14663 GCA_964630865.1 uncultured Pirellulales bacterium
TCTTTCGAGCCGTCTAAAACCTCTTGAACTAATTCCGCATCCGAAACTGCCACCGAAGGCCTCCAGTGTGCCTAAATGTCTTTAATACCGCTGGCTTAGGTAACGTCGAAACCGGTTATCGACCTTGCCCAATCCGCCGTATTTCTTCATTTAGGCTGGTTGAATTCACCATTATAGACGGAACATCGGCCAATTATGCGACAAAAAAAATTTTTTTGTGCTCGTCAGGGCTGAAAAATAAGGGGCGGGTTTCAAACCCGCCCCTACGCATTTTTAACATTTTTGAGATTCGCTGTTTGCTGTTGGGAGTTCCCACTTTAGTGTGGAAAATTGGAGAAAAAACAAGCTGAAGCTTGGACTCCGAACAGCTTGAACTCCATACAGCAAATTAATGGGCGGCGTTGCCTTTCATTAGCGCGATAATTTTATCCAACTCATTGGGCGACTGCACCGGCGGGTTGGCGTGGGGGCCCTGCTTTTTGCTGTGATAGTTGACCGTTGCATCCGGGTCTTTAAGGACATGGCCGGTCAGGACGCAGGCAATACGGGCATTCTTATCAATCGTGCCGTCGGCCAGCAGGTATTTGAGTCCTGCGATGGTGGCCGCGGAGGCCGGTTCGCAGCCGATGCCGAATTTGCCGATTTGCGCCTTGGCGTCCAGAATCTCCGCATCCGTAACCGAACGGACAACGCCATTACACACATCCAACGCCCGCAGGCATTTCTTCAAATTCACAGGGCGGGAAATTTCAATGGCCGAGGCAATCGTATGCGGCTTGTAGCCGGCACTGTCGAGTTTGGCATAATACTGGTCGATTTGGGCATCATCGGTATTACCGCCATTCCATCGCAGTTTGTGGTCGTTGACTAATTCGGTCAGCGTGTTGGCGCCGGCGGCATTGATAATCGCCAAGCGCGGCACGCGGTCAATCAGACCCAGTTCCTTGAGTTCCATAAACGCCTTGCCGAAAGAGCTGGAGTTGCCGAGGTTGCCGCCGGGGACGACGATCCAGTCGGGCACCTGCCAGTTGAGGGCTTCGATGATGCGGAACATAATGGTCTTTTGGCCTTCGAGGCGGAAGGGGTTGAGCGAATTGACCAGGTAGATATTCATCTGGCGGCAGACATCCTGCACCTGCCGCATACACTCGTCGAAGTCGCCCTGAATCTGGATGGTGTAGGCGCCGTAGTCCATCGCCTGGCTGAGTTTGCCGTAGGCGATTTTGCCGGCGCCGATAAAGACGGTGGCTTTCAGGCCGGTCGCCTGGGCATAGAGCGCCATCGAGGCGGAGGTGTTGCCGGTAGAGGCACAGGCACTGGACACGGCCTTAACCATCCTGGCGTGAGAAAACGCCGCGGTCATACCGTTATCCTTGAATGAGCCGGAGGGATTCATCCCTTCGTACTGCAGGAAAAGGTTGCGGGGATTCATTCCGAGTTCGGCGGCCAGTCCGCAGGCCTGCTGCAAGACGGTCTGCCCTTCGCCGACGGAGACCTTGCAGTCATCCGGACAGAAATTCAGCATTTCCCGAAACCGCCACACGCCGGAAAAGTCCAGCCGATTGAGCCGTGTCGCCCAGCGCTTGCCGAAATCCGACAGCTTAGCCGGAACCTCGACTTTATCCCATTCATAGCGAATATCCAGCAGGTCGCCGCACTTGGGACACTCAAACAGCGTCTGCATCACATCATACGTCGCCGCACATTTCGGGTTAATACACTTCTGATAGGCCGTCATCGGCTTGTTCATTGTCGCTCCAAACATAAATTATCTATGTATTAAGTTTATTTAATCGTTCTACCAGCTTTGGCAACTCGGCCAATCTACAAATTTCCAGCAGCCCGACGGGGATTTTTTTGTTGAGATTGGCGGGGATGCGTTTGAAAACCGGAATCATCCCGACGGCAGTTGCCCCTTTGACATCCGTATCGAGCCTATCGCCGATGAATAATGTCTTTGCGGGCGCAACACCGATCTTCTCGGCGGCAATCTGAAAAATACGCGGGTCGGGCTTGCGGAATGGATAATCGCAGGTATAGAGCTGGACCGGGAAAAAAGTATCGATGCCGACCTGCGCAAGATGCCGCTTGAGGCTGTCCTCGTTGACAAAGGTGTTCGACAATATCCCCATCTTCAGCCCCATCGCCTGCAGCCGGGTCAGCGTCTCGATCAATCCCGGCTCAGTGAACGCCTCACGACTGAGCGGCTCATACCAGACCCAGTTCAGTTCCCGGTATTGCTCGTCGCTGAGCGTGAAACGATAGCGTTTGCCGTAAACCTTGAGCAGTTCCAGCGAGTCAAAATCGTCGCCGGTCATCCACGAACGAACCAGATGAATATACAGCCCCAGAAAATGTTTCAGCCGGTACCGCCAGAACGGCGGTAACGGCTGAGAATGTTGTTTAAGCCACTGATAACTATTGCGGGCGGATAGTGCAAACAGCTTCCCCGTTCGCAGTCTGCCAAACTCCAGCAGGGTCTGCCCCAGATCAAACAGAATCGCCTCGACCGCCCTGTCGGCCAAAATTACCTCCGCGGAGGGAGCTTAGCGCCGAATAGTTCCTTACACCACATTTCCATTTCTTCATCGGAAATCGCGGAAATACGGTCCAGAACATACTCAGCATCAATCTTATCCTTAATCGCCAGCACGTTCGGGTCGTGCTTGGGAATATCGATTACATAGCGCTCTTCGATCCAATGCTTGATGCCCGCGGCTCCGGATTTGTCGGTAATGGCGACGCCAACCGGCCGTTTAAGCAATTTAAGCGTATCAAAGCAGTTGTAAATCTCTTCATTCTTCAGCAGGCCGTCGGCGTGAATCCCGGCGCGGGTTACGTTAAAGTCTTTGCCGACCAGCGGATAGTTTGACGGCAGATTAAAGCCCAGTTCCTTATTGGCATAGTGTGCCAGGTCCGTAATCGCAGCATAATTGACCTTGGGATTAGTCCCGCGAAGCTGGGCATGCTCAATAATCAGAGCCTCCAGCGGCGGATTGCCCGTACGTTCGCCTACGCCAAACATCGAACTATTCGCGGCACGGCAACCATACAGCCACGCGGCGGTTGCGTTGACCTGAACCTTGTGCAGGTCATTATGACCATGCCATTCGAGCCATTCGCCGGGAACACCCAATTGCCGCAAGGCATAGACCATTTTCGGTACGCCGCGAGGCAGCGAGGCATTGGCAAACGGAACGCCAAACCCCAGTGTATCGCACAGACGAATCTTCACCGGCGATTTATATTGCTGTGACAGCTTCATCAGCTCGGCCGCAAACGGCAGAATAAAGCCGTCAAAATCCGCACGGGTTACGTCCTCAAAGTGGCATCGCGGCAAAATCCCGTTATCCAGGGCCGCCTTGGCAATATCCAAATACGCCTGCAGGGCCTGCGAACGAGTTTTCTTAAGCTTTAAGAAGATATGATAATCGCTGGCACTGGTTAGAATCCCAGTTTCTTTCAGCCCCAATTCCTTGACAATCTTAAAGTCCGCAATCGAAGCCCGAATCCAGCCGGTAATTTCGGGGAATTTGTAGCCGCGTTCGCGACAAAGCTCCACTGCACGCTTATCCTTATCCGAATACAGGAAAAACTCACTTTGCCGAATCAGACCTGTCCCGCCGTCGATTTGATGAAAAAAGTCAAATATCTTGGCAACCTGCTCAGGGGCATACGGGGCACGAGCCTGCTGGCCATCGCGGAAAGTCGTATCGGTAATCCATATCTCCTGTGGATTTTCCATCGGGACCGAGTCGGCGTCAAACGTTATTTTCGGGAACTCCGAATACGGAAAAACTTCCCGGTACAAATTTGGACGTTCGACATCCTGTAACTGAACTGGTTTCGTTTGCATACTGCACACCTCCAGAAACTTAGGTTGCGGCTTCCATTATTTATTTGGCCTTAACACGCCATACGTTACACATCATTAGCCGAGGTGGGAATCGAACCCACACGCCCTTGCGGGCAGGGGATTTTAAATCCCCAGCGTCTGCCTTTCCGCCACTCAGCCAACTTTCTCTGCGCAGGGAAACACCCCACACATTTCATAGCCAAGGCATTATAGAGAAAGGCAAACTTTTTTCAAGATTTTTTGCCTTAAAGGCTAAATTTTCTCTGCTAATGTTACTTTTTCGATACGAATCCTAAGTTTGTTCAGTAAAAAGCCTTTGACTCTACAAATATATGAGATGATTAGCCACTTTTGGATACCACAAAAATTTTATACAACTCCTATGCTTATATTAAAAACGTTAAAGATGCACAATGTCTCGATTTAAGCAAAATACATCATGTAATTATTGTGAAAAAAAAGTCGATAAAGCTTGCATTTGGAAACAACAACTATATAATTTAAAAAAGGTTGTTCTGTTAGGTTTCGTTTATGTGAAAAAAGGAACCTAAAACACCATCCTATTTTTCAGGAATCATTCTATGATAATGAACAGAAAATGTATTATTCGGCTTTCACGCTATAAAAACGCACTGAAAAGACTGAAGTCGCTCGGATTTGTAAAAGTATTTTCGGGGAATCTGGCCGATGCCGCCGGGGTTACCTCGTCCCAGGTGCGCAAAGACTTCTCTTTGTTCGGAATCACCGGCAACCGCCGGGGCGGGTACCGAGTTGATGAATTAGTAGAGAAAATTAGACATATTCTCGGCAAAAACGAACTCCAGAAAGTGGTAATTGTGGGAATGGGTAATATCGGCAAGGCTCTGATGCGATATCGCGGCTTTGAATCCGGCGGCATCAAAGTAGTTGGGGGCTTTGATATTGATCCCGCCAAGTACAATAAATTAGCTGAAATCCCAATTTTGCCTCTGGATGAATTCCGGGATTTCGTCCAGTCGCAAGGTGTTAAAGTCGCCATTTTAGCGGTTCCGGACGTGTCAGCACACCATGTTTCAGAATTGATCATTTCCGCAGGCATAAAAGGGATATTGAATTTTGCCCCCATGCAGCTTCGCGGTGCCGAGGATGTCGTCGTCAGCAGCATCAATCTGGAAGTAGAACTCGAAAATTTGATTTATTTTGTCAACGCCGGCACAAAAACGGAGCCAGAAGAAGCTTGAACATGAAAACACGTCGGCTGAAAAACCGAATCCTACTGGCTTTCCTGGCGATTATATTTGTGCTTGGTGTTAGCATCTTCGCCCTGGGTTTCTATGTAATCAAAGAAGACGTCTTCGTGCGAGCCGAACGTCAGGTAGCCAATCACTTAGTCAGCGCCAGAACAGTCTATAGCGGCGAAGTAGACCGCATTGGCAACGCCCTTGAACTTGTCGACCTAAAAGACAATCCGGATACATTACGAAAAAAGATGAAGCTGGATTATTTTGATCGCATCGACGTCGCCGCAGCGGAAAAACATCCGAGCGAAATTGTTCGTAAGGCGCTGAATCGCGGCAAATCTATCGGCGGCACGCGCATTATTGGCGTAGACGAACTGGCCGGAATGAGCCAGGAAGTACAGATGCGAACTCAGATTCCCGTTCTGCCTACACCCAAAGCCAGGCCATCTATTCTCAAACAGCTTAACTCGGCGATGGCTAAAGAATATGCGATTCCAATTCTGAATTCCGATGGCGATGTGGTCGCCGTAGCGTACGGCGGACGTATCGCCAATCAGGATTATTACCTGGTGGACCGCATTCGCAGCCTTGTTTTCGGCCAGGAGATGTACAATAAATGGCCCATCGGCACAGTCACTGTTTTTCTGGACGATGTGCGGATTGCGACCAATGTTGTCGATGAAAATGGCAACCGGGCGATAGGCACGCGCGTCAGCCAGGAAGTCTATCAACGGGTCGTTGAGCAGGGTCAGCAGTGGCATGATCGCGCATTTGTGGTCAATCGCTGGTACATGACGGCTTACGAACCGATCCGAAATATTGAAGGTACGATTATCGGAATGCTGTATGTAGGGATCCTTGAGGCTCCGTTTAATACGATGGCTGCCAGAATACTGGGGGCGTTTGTGGTCGTTATTTTGCTGGCCTGTCTGGCGTCCATGTCGCTGGCGGTCTGGCTGGCCGACTCCATCAGCCGACCCCTGACGCAGATTGTCGATGCGACAAAAAAACTCGCACACGGCGAATTGGGGCATGAAGTCGAACGGCACAGTCAGGTGATTGAATTAAACGAGCTTGCCGAGTCGTTCAATGAAATGAGCCTCAAGCTGGAACAACGCGAAAACAGCCTGAAAGTAACCAATGAAAAGCTGGCCGAGCTGAACAAAAGCTATATGGATTTGCTGGGGTTTGTTGCCCATGAACTCAAGGGAATCTTGTCGTCGACGATGATGAACGCCTACTCGATTCGCGACGGCTTTCTGGGCATGATCAATTTTAAGCAGAAAAAAGCGGTTGATTCGATCTGCCGAAATCTGGATTATCTGGCTGCGACGGTCAAGAAGTTTTTGAACTTAAGCCGGATCGAACGCGGGAACCTCGAACTGAATAAGTCGTTTATCCGCCTCTGGCAGGATGTGTTTGAGCCTGCGGTGCAGACCTTTGCCAAGCAGATTAACGACCGCGGCATGAGAGTGGTCAACGAAATGGACCCGGCGATTCGCGTTCACGCCGATCAGGATCTGCTGCAAATTGTAGCCAACAACCTGATTACCAACGCGGCAAAATACGGCGTCGATAACGGCGCTATTATTCTAAAAACAACACAGGACGCCAAATGGGTAACCCTGGAAGTCTATAATGATGGCCGTCCGATTACGGCCGAGCAGAAAGCGATGCTGTTTAAGAAATTTTCCCGGCTGGATGTGCCGGAAAAAAAGTTGGTTAAAGGGACCGGACTGGGGCTTTATATTACACGGCAGATTGTCGAAAGCCACGGCGGAACGATAACCATAGAACCCAGAGAAAAAGGAAATTCATTTATCTTAACCATAGAAAGGGGATAAATTGTGGTAACGCCATTGGACATTATCAAGAAAAAACGAGCTGGCGCGGTATCGCGGATTATCAGCAAAGGCTACCTGTCTACCAAACGGGTATATGTGGGGATGGCCACCTGCGAAATCGCCGCCGGATCAAAAGATGTGATGGAAGTCTTTCGTCAGGCAATGGCCAACGGACTAACCGACGTCTATTTG
This sequence comes from uncultured Pirellulales bacterium, assembly GCA_964630865.1. GTDB lineage: Bacteria > Planctomycetota > Phycisphaerae > Sedimentisphaerales > Anaerohalosphaeraceae > Anaeroglomus. The sequence continues at coordinate 7,113 of CAZVXR010000050.1, forward strand.
AGCCAGAAAGGCTGCGCGGGTCGATGCAACCTGGAGCCGACGGTGGAAATCGTCGAAGAAGGCAAGATTCCGTACAAATACGGAAAAGTAACGCCCCAGCGAGCCAAGGACATCATCGACAAACACATAAAAAAAGGCGAAGTCATTCATGAATGGCTTATCTAAAATAAAGTCATAGAAAGGAAAAACAAAGGTGCCTAAAATTCAGTTTAAGATCACGCTGTGCGATGGAACCACTTGCATCCGCAAGCAATCCAAGCAGATTCACCAGGTCCTTGACCGGGAACTGGAAAAGCACGGCCTGAAAGACAAAGTCAGCATTCATCTGAGCGGCTGTCTGGGAATGTGTGCCAAAGGACCTGTGATGATCGTCAATCCGGGTTATGCAATCTACGGCAGCATAACCGAAAAAGACATCCCGGAAATCGTCGAATCCCATTTATTAAATAATAAGCCTGTGGCAAGACTGATTATCCGCGAAGATCATCTGTACAACCGCTTTTTCCGCATCTTCGGCGATGTCGATTTCTTCGGCAAGCAAATGCGTATCACACTGCGTAACTGCGGCATTATCGACCCGGAAAACATCGACGACTATCTGTCGCTGCGGGGATATGAGGCGCTGGCCAAGGTGCTGACGGATATGACCCCTGAACAGGTCGTCGCCGAAGTCAAGAAAAGCGGACTTCGCGGTCGCGGCGGAGCAGGCTTCCCGACAGGAATGAAGTGGGAATTTACAGCCAAGCAGCCCGGACCCGAAAAATACGTCATCTGCAACGCCGATGAGGGCGACCCCGGTGCATTTATGGATCGCAGCGCCATCGAAGGCGATCCGCATACGGTCATCGAAGGGATGATCATCGGCGGCTATGCCGTCGGTTCCAGCAAAGGTATTGTTTATATTCGAGCTGAATATCCGCTGGCGATCAAACGCCTGGAAAAAGCGATTGCCGCGGCTCGCGAACAGGGCTTGCTCGGCAAAAACATTCTCGGTTCAAACTTTTCGTATGACATTGAGATTCGCCTGGGCGCAGGGGCATTTGTCTGCGGCGAAGAAACCGCTCTAATTCATTCCATCGAAGGATCACGCGGAATGCCTCGTCCTCGCCCGCCATTTCCCGCGGTATCGGGACTGTTCGGCAAACCGACGCTGATTAATAACGTCGAAACCTGGGCCAATATCCCGGTTATTATTCTCGACGGCGGCGAGTGGTTCTCCAGCATCGGAACACAGACCAGCAAAGGCACCAAAGTGTTCGCCCTGGCCGGCAAAGTCAACAATACCGGGCTGGTGGAAGTGCCGATGGGCACGACGCTCCGCGAAATCGTCTTCGACATCGGCGGAGGTATCCCAAATAACCGTAAATTTAAGGCCATTCAGACCGGCGGCCCCAGCGGCGGAATGCTGCCGTCCGAGTATCTCGACACGCCGATTGATTATGAATCGCTGGCCAAAGCCGGATCAATTATGGGTTCCGGCGGAATGATCGTCATCGACGAAGACTCCTGCATGGTCAATCTGGCCAAATTCTTCATCGAGTTCACGCAGGATGAGTCTTGCGGCAAATGTACCCCCTGCCGCGAAGGCACCAAGCGGATGCTGGAAATCCTGACACGCATAACCGAAGGCAAAGGAAAGCCCGGCGACATTGAAAAACTGGAACGGCTCGGTGCGATGATCAAAAAATCATCGCTGTGCGGACTGGGACAATCGGCGCCCAATCCAATCCTGAGCACCATCAAAAATTTCCGCGAGGAATATGAAGAACACGTCAGCGGCAAAAAATGCCGCGCAGGCGTTTGTGCGGCGATGCTCAGCTACACGATTAACGACAGCTGCGTCGGCTGCGGAGCCTGCAAGCGTATCTGCCCGGTCAGCGCCATCGACGGCGTACGGAAAGAAAAGCACCGTGTCGATCAGGCCAAGTGCATCAAGTGCGGCCAGTGTTACCAGACCTGTAAGTTCAGCGCGATTGACAAAGCTTAATCGCTTAAGACATTAAGGAATAAAAATGAATAAAACAATTACCATATATATTAACGGTAAAGAATACAAAATAGAGTCCAACCAGACAATTATGCAGGCGGCAGACAAACTGGGATTCCATATCCCGCGCCTGTGCTACCATCCGAAACTGTCAATCGAAGGCGCCTGCCGCGTCTGCATCGTCGAAGTCGATGGCGCCAAAAGCTATGTCGCCTCGTGCGCCTATCCGGTTACGGATGGAATGAAAATCCATACCAATACGCAGGACCTGCGAAAAGCCCGCCGTGACATCGTCGAGCTGCTTCTGGACAACCATCCAATGGATTGCCACACCTGCGAACGGGATGGCAACTGCGAATTGCAGCGGCTGGCCGCATCCATGGGCATTCGTGCCCGCCATTTCGAGGGCGAACGCAAGCAATATGGAATCGACCTGTCCGGCACAGCGGTCATTCGCAATCCGGACAAATGCATCCTCTGTGGACGCTGCGTACGAATCTGCTCAGAAGTCCAGCAAGTTCATAATTTGAGCCAGGCCCATCGCGGATTCAGCACCGTTGTAATGCCGGCATACAATATGCCGATGAAAGAAAGCGTTTGCACCGCCTGCGGACAGTGCATTAATGTCTGTCCGACAGCGGCGTTCCTCGAAAAGAATTATACGCAGGAATTGTTTGCCAAGCTCAACGATCCAACCTTGATCAAAGTTGCCCAGTTTGCCCCGTCCGTGCGAGCGGCCATCGGCGAGGCATTCGGCCTCGAGGCGGGCTCAAATATGGAAGGACAGCTTGTCGCGGCAATGCGGAAACTCGGGTTCGATTATGTCTTCGACACCCAGTTCTCTGCCGACCTGACGATCATGGAAGAAGCCACCGAGTTCCTCGAACGCGTGCAGAATAAAGGCAAGCTGCCGATGATTACGTCCTGCTCCAGTGCATGGATGAAATGTGTTGAACAGTTTTATCCTGATTTGCTCGATAATATTTCAACATGCAAATCGCCGATGTCAATGCAAAGCGCGTTGGCGAAGACGTATTTCGCCCAGAAAATGGGAATCGACCCGAAAAAGATTTTCAGCGTCGCAGCAATGTGCTGTACCGCCAAAAAATATGAGGCGGCTCGCCCGGAACTGATGGTTGACGATATGGTTGCTACCGATATCGTGGTTACTACCCGCGAAATCGCCTGGATGATTAAATCCGCAGGCATCGACTTTGTCAATCTCAAGCCCGAACAGCCCGATCATCCGATTGGTATGTCCAGCGGAGCCGGCGTCATTTTCGGCACCACCGGCGGCGTCATGGAAGCGGCCGTTCGTACCGCGTATGAACTGTACACAGGCCAGACGCTGGTCGATATCGAGATCGAGGGTATTCGCGGATTACAAGGCATCAAAGAAGGCAAGCTGGTCATGGACGGCGTCGAAATCCGCGTCGCCGTCGCTCACGGCTTGGGCAATGCCTGCAAGCTGCTCGACCAAGTCCGAAAAGATCCCAATAAGTATCACTTCATCGAAATTATGGGCTGTCCCGGCGGCTGCGTCGGCGGCGGCGGCCAGCCCTACGCCGGAGCCAATTCGATCCCGCTGGATCAGGAAGCCCTGAAAAAACGAGCCGAAGCCCTCTACGACCTGGATCGCTCCAAGACAATCCGCCGCAGCCACGACAACCCGGACATCCAGAAGCTGTACAAGGAATTCCTGCAGCGGCCGGGCAGTCCTATCTCCCACAAACTGCTGCATACGCACTATAAACAGAAATTCCCCAAAGGAATTATTCCGAAAGACACCCTTAAATAAAGGTATAAAAAAAATGGCTGATATAACACAACAACAAATGGATGAACTCAAAGCATTTATCGCCGACTGTTCACAAAAAGAATATCCGGATTCCTACCTGATCGCGGTACTGCACAAGGTACAGGGCATGTACGGCTACCTGCCGCGCGAAATGATGGATATGGTCGCTGAGCTGATGCAGATTCCCAGCGCCCACATCTGGGGCGTCGCGACGTTCTACCACTATTTCAACCTCAAGCCCGTTGGCAAGCACATTATCAGTATCTGTATGGGAACCGCCTGCTACGTCAAAGGGGCGGCGGAAATCCTGGAGACGCTCAAGCGGGAACTCAAGGTCAAGGTCGGTGAAACCACCGAAGATCGTCTGTTCACCCTGCAGGAAGCCCGCTGCCTCGGAGCCTGCGGAATTGCTCCCGTGGTTATGATAGACGACAAGATATATGGAGAATTAGATGCCAAGAAAGTCGTGGCGCTGCTGAACCAGTACCGTAAAGCTGCCGCTCAGGTGGCATAAACGGCTCTTTTTGTACTTTTTTATGAATTCTTTGTGAAAAAATGCACAGAATTTGCAAGACAAATGAGCGAAAATAGGCTATAAAATGGTCAGGAGCAAAGTCTCCAGGCCTAATAAAATGTGGACAATAAAGATACAGGAGTACTGAGATGGCAAAGAAGATTTTGGTAATTGATGACGACCCTGATTTTGTGGAGTCCGTAGTGAACTTGCTTGAGGCCAAAGGCTATCAGGTCGCCTCAGCATCCAACGGCAAAGATGGCATAGCCAAAGCCAAAACCGAAAAGCCCAGCCTGATCCTGCTGGATGTGATGATGAACACCAAGGATGAGGGGTTTACCGTGGCTCGCGAGCTTCAGCAAGCCGCGGAAGTCAAGGGCACACCGGTGGTGATGGTTACGGGCGTACGCAAAGAAATGAATCTGCCCTTTGGATTTGAGCCGGATGAAACTTGGCTTCCAGTCAAGCAGATTCTGGAAAAACCCGTCAAGCCGGAAACGCTGCTCAAAGCGGTTGCCGACGCGATTGGATAATCAGAACGTTCATGTAATGACATCAGGACAGCGAGGTTCGCCTTGCTGTCCTTTTTTGTTGCCTCAGCCGATTAGCCCAACCCAACGTCCAGCGCCATCATCACGGCAAAACCCAGCATCGCGCCGGTCGTTGCCAAATCCGTATTGCCCTCGCGCTGCGATTCGGGAATAACTTCCTCGACGACGACAAAAATCATCGCTCCTGCCGCAAACGCCAGAGCGTAGGGCAGTAAGGGAGCGACATAAATCACCGCGAAAGCCCCTAATACCCCCGCCACAGGCTCAACCATGCCGGAAAGCTGTCCATACCAAAAACTCTTGAATCGGCTAAGCCCTTCCCGTCGAAGCGGAACAGCTACTGCGACGCCCTCCGGAAAATTCTGAATCGCAATCCCCATCGCCAGAGCACACGCCGCAGCAAAACTGGCCTCGGTTAAGCCATATTTTAATGCCCCAAAAGCCACACCCACGGCAAGCCCTTCGGGGATATTGTGAATGGTAATCGCCAAAACCAGCAGAATACTCCGCTTCCAGTGCGTATGAATGCCTTCCGCTTCCGTAATCGGGAACCCGATATGCAGATGAGGCAGGACAAGGTCAATCAGTCGAATAAACGTCCCCCCCGCCAGAAAACCGATCACCGCGGGAATCCACGCCTGCTGCCCGTTTTTCTCGGCCATCTCAATTGCCGGAGCCAGCAGCGACCAGAAACTGGCGGCGATCATCACCCCTCCGGCAAAGGCCAGCATGAAATCCAACACCTTGCGGTTGATGGTTTTAAAGAAAAATACCGCCGAAGCGCCCAGTGCGGTTACACCCCAGGTAAATAACGTTGCAATCAGCGCCTGCGTTACAGGACTAAGATTTTCAAACCAATTGAGAGACATTTTCTATTGCCCCTTTTCAATTTACAATCTCAAATATACTCTCATATCAATGACCGCACAAGCAAAAACGCCAGCGCAATGGCCGACAGGCTGGCCGCCAGAGTCAGCGGCCTGGGGCGTTCGCGGAAAACCAGCAGCCCCAGCACAACTAATACCGGCAAGTGGAGCATCACGATGGATTTGACATTGACGACCGCACCGGGGATGGCCAGCGACTTTTGTACCGCATATTGCTGCGAAATAAACGCCGCAAGCGCCGCCAGTGAATACGCCGCTAACGGCATCCACGAGCGCGACAACGAAACCCCCTGCCAGGCCTTGGTGCGAGCCGTCTCGGCGGTCATCACCAACGCACTGAACAAATTCCAGCAGGCACTGTAGGCTATCGCTCCCTGCGCGACGCGGGCAATCGCCGTCCGGTCGAGGATAGTGGAAACCCCAAACAGGATCGCCGCCGACAGGGACAGAATCGTATAGAAAGGTTTGCCGCCGGAGGTTTTGTCGCGGTTGGCGGCGTAAAGCGTTACCCCCACCGCCGCCATGCTCAACAGCATCAGCACAATCGACTCGGCCTTTTCCGGCCTATCGTGCCAGCCGAGCCACAGCGTCAGCAGCGAAAACACCGGCACCGCCGCCTGCATCGGCATCACCGCCGTCAGGTTGCCGAATTTCACCGCATCGGTCATCCAAACGCTGGCAATGGCGGTAATTAATGAAGTGGCGACAATAACCATCCAGAATGTCGCATCCACCGGAAACCCGATGCCCATAATAAAGAGAACCGGAATCAACACCGCCGCACTGACAATTCGACTGGCCAGCACCACAATCCGGGAATTGATCCCCCGGCACAAATGCTTAACCGCCAGCACCTTGCCGACCTCGGCGGCCATCGCCGCCAAACTAAATAAAACCCAGCTATGCATCATCCATTACACCTTTGCCCACGTTTCATTTTTTTCTTCAATGTTGAATAACTCATCATCCTGCCAATTCGCCGGATTGGTAGCCATATATTCTCTGACACGATTAAAATCATAATCATCACGGATAATATGCTCATAATAATTCCGCTGCCACAATTTACCATGAAAAGGTCGCCAGCGACACCGTTTTACGCCATCGGTATATTTTTTTGTCGTTATCGTTTTGAATCGATGAACAATATCCGCCAACGACATCATTTTCGTCCGTGGCCGCCCGTTTTCTTCCGTAGGGGCAGCCCCCCGTGGCTGCCCGTTTTGTTCCGTAGGGGCAACCCCCCGTGGTTGCCCGTTTTGTTCCGTAGGGGCAACCCCCCGTGGTTGCCCGTTTTGTTCCGTAGGGGCAGCCCCCCGTGGCTGCCCGTTCTGTTCCGTAGGGGCAGCCCCCCGTGGTTGCCCTATTTCATTACATGCCAAGCATTACTCTTCCTTTTGCCCGTTTTTGTTCCGTGTCTGCCCGCCATGGATATGGGATTGTTTAACGGACACGGATTTGGCATTCTCAGGGCAGGCACGGGGGCCTGCCCCTACAATTACAACAATGCCGTGAAAATGATTGGGCATAACTTGAAACACATCCACATTAAACGATGGGTAATATTGCGGAATCTCCGTCCACAATTTTTCGATCATTCTTCCGGCGTCATTCAATACCATTTTTCCATCGATGACTTTGCCGAACAAATGCAATTTATCCTGCGTGCATATCGTAACATAATACGCATTGGCCAATGAATAATCATACCCTCTTAACCGAATCGACCGCCGGTGATGAATCTCTGGATCATAAACCATACAATCGCCTTTTTCATTGTTTCGCTCGACCGAACCTATGTATTTGCCCGCATC
>CAZVXR010000051.1:0-1687 GCA_964630865.1 uncultured Pirellulales bacterium
GCCATGTCGGCCATTACGCCAACAAATTGGCGTATCTCGACCGGCATCTGGTCTTTTTCGGCGGATTTGACCAATTCTGTACGTCGCCGGAAATGACACGTCGCTTCGGTACACATGTTCAGCACGTCATCTGCAGCCAGCACTGCCCAGCCCAGGAGAAACAATGAACACTCTCTTTGAAGCGATTCAGTATTCATTTGTCCAGCGGGCGTTGATCAGCGGCGCCTTTCTCGGATGCTGCTGTGCGTTTTTGGGCGTATTTCTTGTCCTGCGGCGGCTATCGCTGATCGGTGATGGACTGGCACACGTCGGTTTAGCGGCGGTGGGTCTCGGCCTATTTTTAAATATGTCGCCGATATGGGTCTCTATCCCGCTGGTAATGTTTGCATCACTGTGGATTTTGTGGCTGTCGGATAAGGCGGACGTCTATGCCGATGCAGCCATTGGGTTAGTCTCAGCCGTTAGTGTCGCGGCGGGCATTACACTGGCCAGCGTCGGCAAAGGATTTAATGTAGATTTATTCAGCTTTCTCTTCGGCAGCATCCTGTCCATCAGCCAAACGGAGGTCATTCTCAGCGTCATTTTATCACTGATCGTCATCGGCACGGTATGTCTGTTTTACCATGAATTATTCGCTATCGCATTCGAGGAAGAATACGCCCATGTGCTGGGCATCCCCGTCGAGAAAATCAACAAGATACTAATCCTCTGCACCGCGCTGACCGTCAGCCTCGGCATCCGAATTGTCGGCACCATGCTGATTTCCAGTCTGATTATCTTCCCTGCGGTCACAGCCCTGCAAGTAGCAAAGGGATTTCGCGCCGCAATGGTTCTCGCCGCGATTTTGTCCGTACTATCCGTCGTCAGCGGCGTATTTATCTCCTACCTCGCCGACCTGCCCACGGGAGCAACCATCGTTTTAGTCAACTTCGCCCTGTTCGTCCTGGTCTTTTTCTACAAAAAAATAGGATGTTGCCAAAGTTAGATTGTCGTCCCTGGTATGGAAGTGGTATAAACTCGTTTTCGGCTCAACCGCTATAATTTTTCTCTATTTTTGCCCATCCTTAGACTAAAATAGCCCTCATACTCGTGTAATCTATGAATCGTGTGTTTGCAAACAACGAAAGGCGGTATGGAAGATGCGATCCTGATATGGCGGCTCAAGCGGGGCAATATCGATGCCCTTGGCCGCATCTATGAGAAATATGAAAGCGATATGCTGGCCGTGGCGATAAACCTCCTCGGCGATCGGCATACCGCCCAGGACATCCTCCATGATGTGTTTGTCGGATTCGCCGAATCAGCACACAAGTTAAGTATTTACGGAAGCTTACGAAGCTATTTGATAACCTGTACGCTGAACCGCTGTCGCGACTGGATACGCTCGCCCAAACGGATTTTATCGACCATCCCGCCGGATAGTAGCGAAATCCAGCAGAATTCCGACCCGGCCGGTCGGATGATCGCCGATGAAGCCGCGTTTCGGCTGGCCGCAGCAATGGCCGAGCTACCCATAGACCAGCGTGAGGTCATTCTGCTGCACCTTCGCGGCGGGGTGCGATTTAAAGCTATAGCGAAACAACTGAATGTATCAATCAATACCGTCCAAAGCCGGTACCGCTACGGACTCCAGAAACTGAGGTCTTTGTTAAATGGTGAGGTAGAACGATGAGACCGTCAGACAAAA
>CAZVXR010000052.1:0-29978 GCA_964630865.1 uncultured Pirellulales bacterium
TTACCGACGACGGCAGCTGGGTACAGGATGTCTCGGTGATGCTGCGGGCGATGAAATATGTCTCGATGTTCGGGCGAGTTATTTGCCAGCATTGCCAGGATAACTTACTGGCCGGCAAAGGCGTGATGAATTCGGGCTATCAATCGACTGTGCTGGGCTTGCCGGGGATCGACCCGCTGGCCGAGGAAATGATGCTCTGGCGGGATTTGCAGCTTGTGCGCAAATGCAACTGCCGCTACCACGCGCAGCATCTTTCGACGACTGGCTCTGTCAACATTATGCGGGAAGCCAAAGCCATGGGTCTGCCGGTTAGCTGCGAAGCGTCGCCGCATCACCTGCTGCTGACCGAGGAGAGGGTGCGGGACTATGATACCAATTACAAAGTCAATCCACCCCTGCGGACGGCGGCGGATATCGAAGCCCTCAAACAGGCGATCAAAGACGGCACCATTGACGCATTGGCTACCGACCACGCCCCGCACCTGATGAGCGAAAAGGAACTGGAGTTTCTGGCGGCTCCATTTGGCATTGCCAGTCTGGAGTGCGCGTTGCCGCTGTATATCAAAGCGCTGATTGAGCCGGGCGTAATCGACTGGCCAGCGATGCTGGCGATGCTGACTTATCGCCCCGCCAAGGTGCTGGATGTGGAAAAAGGCCGACTTGGCGTAGGCGACCGTGCGGATGTAACAATAATCGATCCGAATCTGGAATGGACGATTGACGCGGATAAATTCATCTCCAAGAGCCGCAATTGTCCCTATCACGGATGGAAGGTCAAAGGCAAGGTTATCAATACCATTGTAGCCGGGGAAGTACGCTACTCGGCGATGGGGTAACCTAATGCCGATCCTCATTGACGGATACAATCTGCTGCGGGCAGTGCAGAAAATCCAGGAGCAGCCGGATTTGACGGATGCGGATTTGTGCATTGTCTTGTGCGAGTATCTGCGGCGGACGGATGATATCGGGACGATTGTTTTCGACGGCATCGGCCCGCCGAACAAAGAGGGACTGATGGGTTTGCAGCGATTGCAGGTTGTTTTTTCCGGCAGGAACATCGAAGCCGACACCGTCATTGAACAGCATATCTACGACAATTCCGCCCCCAAACGGCTGATCGTGGTCAGCAGTGACCGACGGATTCGCATTGCGGCCAAACGGCGAAAATGCCCCGATGTCCCGGCGATGGAGTTCTGGATGTTGGTGTGCCAGACGGTAGAAAAACAACTGCCCACCCCGGAACCCAAAGGCAAGCGGCAGGGCATTAGTGAAAAGGAAACCGACCGCTGGCTTAAGACGTTTGAGTTGGATAAGTAAGAAATTGTCAGTCCATTTCATTTGACTTTTATCGTCAATTCGGAGTGGAAATACGTTTTCATTAAACCGGTAAAAGAAACCTAAGTCCATTATCAACAGATAATTACAAATCTTATGGCGACGTATTCATCGGCGCGGCGGCGATGCAAATGAAAGCCAACCCTGCATTCGGCTAAAATGTTAGCCAATAAATTGAAAAAACAGGGAATTTTTATTGCATATCCGATGCAATAAGATATTATGCGTCTATAAATGAACCATCGCTGTGACATCGACGTAAAGTAGGGGATAAGAAAATATTGTTCACTTTTTCGTGGTTTGATAAAACGTACTGCTAAATGAGTAGATTTTTAGGAGAAAGATTATGAAACTATCATCAAGAACTCGTTATGGCGTCAGGGCCATGCTGGAATTGGCTCGTGAATACGGCAAAAAGCCGCTTCAGATCAAGTCCATTGCGGACCGTGAAGATATTTCCAACAAATATCTTGAACAGCTTGTTGCGATGCTTAAGTCTTCCGGCTTGGTCCGCAGCATTCGGGGTCCTCGAGGCGGCTATCTGCTGGCTCGCAACCCGGCCGAAATCAAGTTGAGCGAAATTTTCACCACGCTGGAAGGTCCCCTGGTTGCCATTGAATGCGTAGAGCATACCAAGTTTACCCCAAAGTGCAGTGATTGCGCGACTCGGGTAATCTGGACAGAATTGTATAAAGCTCTGATGGGTGTGCTGGATACGACGACCCTGAAAGATTTGCTGGAACGCGCCGACAAGATTCAGGGCGGCGACTATAAAATATAAACAGAAATAGAGGCCTGTTTTATGGCTCATATTTACGATGATATCACCCAGACGATTGGGCGAACTCCTTTGGTTCGTCTCAATCGGATGGCTGGTGCGGATGCATTGGTTCTGGCTAAGATGGAATCATTTAATCCGTGCAGTTCGGTCAAAGACCGTATCGCTCTATTTATGATTGAGGATGCCGAGCAGCGCGGTTTGCTCAATAAGGAAACTACACTGATTGAGCCGACCAGCGGCAATACGGGCATTGGACTTGCTTTTATCTGTGCTGCGCGTGGATATAAGTTGATTTTGACGATGCCGGAGTCGATGAGCGTCGAACGCCGGAAATTGCTCAAGGTACTCGGTGCTCAGATTGTACTGACTCCTGCGGCGGCGGGAATGAAAGGCGCAGTTGAGGCATCGCAAAAGTTGAATCAGCAAACCCCTAATTCGCTGGTTTTGCAGCAATTCTGCAATCCGGCCAACCCGGAAGCGCACCGCAAAACGACCGCTGAAGAACTCTGGCAAGACACCGACGGCAAGATTGATATGCTCGTTTCCGGCGTAGGTACAGGCGGGACAATTACCGGCTGCGGAGAGGTCTTGAAAGCCCGCAATCCGGCGATTCAGATGGTTGCCGTTGAGCCCGCAGATTCACCGGTGCTTGGCGGGGGCAAGCCCGGCCCGCACAAGCTACAGGGTATCGGCGCCGGATTTATCCCGGAGATACTGAATCGAAACGTTATCGATCAGATTTTTCCGGTAACCAACGAGCAGGCTTTTACCGCGGCTCGGCAATTAGCCAGCCAGGAGGGAATTCTGGCCGGTATCAGTGCCGGCGCGGCCTGCTACGCAGCGTGTGAATTGGCTCATAAGCCGGAAAATCGGGGAAAAACAATTGTTTTTATTATGTGTGATACAGGCGAACGGTATCTTTCGACAGATCTGTATGCACAAATGTAAACTGTGCTGTCAAGCACACGACGACCGCATTGGCGAAATACGAGGTTATTATGCAGCATAAGAGTTTCAGCAGCGATGAATTTGATAAACTGACTCAGGACATTCTGAAGTCCTATGAGAACGACATCGGTACAAACTTTATTGACGTTAAGAATCTGCCGGTGCGGGATAAAATACTGTATATTCTCCATTCATTGACGGAGCTTTTATTTCCGGGTTATACCGGTTCGCGTCCGATTACCAGTGATAATATCCGTTCGGTGGTGCAGGAAATTCTGATAACGATGCGTCGAGAGCTATCCGACCAGATTGAGCTGGCATTGCGGTTTAACTGCAAGCTGAAAGACTGCCCAACGCATGATTGCAAAGATTTGGCCCGCGATTTCAGCGAAGCGATGCTTGGCAAAATCCCCTACATCCGAATGATGCTCAAAGACGACGTTCAGGCGGCGTTTGACGGCGACCCTGCGGCCAAAGCCCCAGAAGAAATCGTCTTAAGCTATCCGCATTTGACCGCCATCGCCATCCATCGCATCGCACACGAGTTGTATGCGATGGATATTCCGCTGATTCCGCGCATGATGGCCGAACACGCTCATTCGCTGACGGGTATAGATATTCATCCCGGCGCTACGATTGGCAGGCGATTTTTCATCGACCATGGCACCGGCGTGGTGATTGGTGAAACGGCGATTATTGGCGACAATGTCAAGATTTATCAAGGTGTAACGCTTGGCGCCATCAGTTTTCCCAAAGATGCAGAAGGTCATATTATTCGAGGCAAAAAACGCCATCCAACGCTCGAAAGCGATGTAACGGTCTATGCCGAGGCGACGATTCTCGGTGATATTATCATCGGCCAAGGCGCAGTCATCGGCGGCAATGTCTGGATACGGGAATCCGTACCAGCAGGCGGGGTGGTGTCCATGGCCAAGCCGGAATCGCTTTATGTTACCCGGGATCGAAAAAAGCCTGCGAAAGCGGATACGGAGTAATCGCGTGAGTTTGTCGCTGATTGATCGAATTGCAGAACTTAAAACCCAACGCAACGCAGTTATTCTTGCCCATAATTACCAGGCCCCGGACATTCAAGACATTGCCGATTATGTAGGCGACTCTCTTGGATTGAGTATTCAGGCGGCACAGACGAAAGCCGATGTGATTGTCTTTTGCGGCGTATTATTTATGGCTGAAACCGCGGCGATTTTGTCGCCGGATAAGATGGTGCTGCTGCCGGATATTCACGCCGGGTGCCCTATGGCCGAGATGATTACCGCTTCCCAGCTTTCCGTGCTCAAAGGCGAACACCCCGATGCACTGGTGGTTTGCTATGTCAATTCCACTGCCGAGGTCAAAGCCCTAAGTGATTATTGCTGTACCAGTTCCAACGCGGTAAAGTTGGTCGGCAACCTGCCTAAAGACAAGCCCATTATCTTTGTTCCCGACCAGCATCTGGGGCGATTTGTCGAAGAGCGGACAGGGCGGAAGATGATTCTGTGGCCTGGCTTCTGCCCGACACATCAATGGATTACGGATATGGATGTCGCTGATGCACGCCGGGCACATCCTAAGGCGATTGTGCTGGCGCATCCGGAATGTTCACCGGCAGTGCGTGCGGTTGCCGATGAATTGCTCAGTACCGGGCAGATGATAACCTATGCGGGTGATTCTTCTGCGACGGAGTTTATTATTGTTACCGAAATGGGTATTGTTCATTCATTGAAGAAAAAATATCCGGAGAAGGCATTTTATATTGTGTCCAGCAGGGCGGTTTGTCCCAATATGAAAAAGATCACTCTCGAAAAAGTGCTGTGGTCGCTGGAAGATATGAAGCCGGTAATTACTGTTCCGGAGGAAGTTCGGATCAAGGCAAAACGGTCGTTGGATCGGATGCTCGAATCGCTGCCGGAAAAAGCATAAAAATGTATAATTTTAAATCTAATCATTAAAAGGAATTATCCGATGAGAGATATAAAAAAATACCGAATTGAAACGTTAGCCCTTCACGCAGGCCAAACCGTTGACCCGACCACACAAAGCAGGGCGGTGCCGATTTATCAGACGACCAGCTATGTCTTCAAGGACAGCGATCATGCGGCGAATTTATTCGCCCTCAAGGAATTTGGCAACATCTATACTCGCCTGATGAACCCGACGACGGATGTGCTGGAAAAACGTATCGCTGCGATGGAGGGCGGGGTAGCAGGCGTGGCGTTCAGTTCCGGAATGGCGGCGATTACCGCAGCGATATTCAATATCTGTCCGGCTGGGTATCATATTGTATCGAGCAACTCCCTCTATGGCGGGACGTGTACGCTGTTTACCCATACTTTGCCGCAGATGGGGATTAAAGTTACGATGGTTGACCCAAACGATCCTGAAAACTTTCGCAAGGCCATCAAAGAAAATACCCGTGCTGTTTTCATTGAGACAATAGGCAATCCGAAAAATGATGTGTTGGATTATGCAGCGATTGCTAAAATCGCCCACGAAAACGGCCTGCCAGTGATTTGCGATAACACCGTTACGTCCCCAATGCTGTTTCGACCGATTGAACACGGTGTCGATATTGTTGTGCATTCCTGTACAAAAATGATTGGCGGTCACGGTACAAGTATCGGCGGCATCGTCGTTGATTCGGGTAATTTTAAGTGGGATAACGGTAAGTTTCCAGGCTTGACTGAACCGGATGCAAGCTATCACGGTATGAAATACTACCAGACATTCGGCAATTTGGCGTATATGATTAAAATTCGCGTTCATGTGTTGCGGGATACCGGAGCATGTCTGTCACCGTTTAATGCGTTTCAATTGCTGCAGGGCGTCGAGACACTGCACCTGCGTGCGCCGCGGCATTGCGAAAATGCGATAACACTGGCGAAATTCCTCCAGAGTCATGATGCGGTCAGTTGGGTTAATTACCCCGGTCTTGCGAATCATCCGTGTTATAAGCTGGCACAAAAATATCTGCCCAAAGGTCAGGGTGCAATTTTAGGTTTTGGGGTCAAAGGCGGCAAGGCTGCAGGCATTAAGTTCATTAATACTGTCAAATTAGCCAGCCATCTGGCGAATATTCTGGACAGCAAAACATTGGTAATTCATCCGGCCAGCACGACCCACCAGCAATTGAGCGAGGTTGAACAGCTTGCTGCTGGTGTAATGCCCGATTTTATTCGTGTTTCCGTTGGAACAGAACATATAGATGATATCGTAGAAGATTTTGATGAGGCGCTGAAAGCCAGTCAAAAGTAGGATAGATTAATCGCGATTTTATGATAATTGAGGTTCGAAAATGTGGGATTATACAGATAAAGTAATGGATCATTTTTCTAATCCGCGGAATGTCGGGCGGATTGAGGATTATGATGGGATTGGCGAGGTCGGGTCGCTGGCTTGCGGCGACGCCCTGACGCTGACGTTTAAGCTGGACGCCAAAGGATGCATTGTCGATGCGAAATTCCAAACGTTCGGCTGTGCCAGCGCGATCGCATCGTCGTCGGTGCTGACCGAAATTATCAAGGGGATGACCCTCGACGAGGCTCAAAAGGTTACCAATCAGCAAATCGCCGATAGGCTGGGTGGTTTGCCGGAGCAAAAGATGCACTGTTCGGTGATGGGGCAGGAAGCCCTCGAAGCGGCTATCGCCAACTATCGCGGTAAGGGCAATACCCTGCCTGGCAAACATGGCAAGGTGGTCTGTACCTGCTTTGGGGTAACCGATGAGGAAATCCGCAAGGTGGTGCAGGAAAACGCTCTGACGACGGTCGAGCAGGTTACCAATTTCTGCAAAGCCGGCGGCGGCTGCGGCGGCTGCAAAGAACGCATCGCCGAGCTGGTCGAAGAAGTCGTTGGGCAAAACAAGTTGAAAGCCTCGACGCTGAAGGCAATCCGTCCGGCCAAGCTGACCAATATCCACAAAATTCAGCTTGTCCAGCAGACGATCAATGAGCAGATACGCCCTGCGCTCCGTGCCGATGGCGGCGATATCGAGTTGATTGATATCGAAGGCGACAAAGTCATCGTCGCTCTTCGCGGGATGTGCGCCCAGTGCAAGATGGCCGAGTTCACGATGCGCGATGTGGTGGAAGCCAGGCTCAAAGAGTTTGTCAGCGATACGCTAACTGTGGAAGAACTGAAAGATTAAGACGGGAGTTTCCGTATGAATAAAGTCATCTATATGGATAATAATGCCACGACACAGGTGGCCGATGAGGTGGTTGAGGCCATGCTGCCGTATCTGTCGCAGCGTTACGGCAATCCGTCAAGCATGCACACGTTTGGCGGCAATGTCGCACAGGCGATTACCCATGCGCGGGAGCAAGTTGCTCAGTTGCTGGGCTGCCATCCTGAGGAGATTATCTTTACCAGCTGCGGCACGGAAAGCGACAACGCCGCGATTAAAGGCACATTGACGATATTTCCTGAAAAACGCAAGGTCATTACTACCCGCGTTGAACACCCGGCAGTGCTGACGACCTGCCGCGATTTGGAACGGCATGGGTACAGCATCTCGGAGATCGGCGTTGATCGGCAAGGACGGCTGGACATGGACCAGCTTGGTTTTCGCGTGGATGATAACACAGCGATTGTCTCGGCGATGTGGGCCAATAATGAAACCGGCACGATTTTTCCGGTTGAACAAATCGCCGAAATTGTAAAAGCCCGCGGAGTGATCTTTCATACCGATGCGGTGCAGGTGGCCGGCAAGATTCCGCTGAATCTTAAAAACAGCGCAATCGATCTGTTGAGCCTGTCGGGCCATAAGCTGCACGCGCCAAAAGGGATCGGTGTGCTGTATGTCCGTAAGGGAACGCGTATCGGTACGTTTATGCACGGCGGCCATCAGGAATCCGGTCGGCGGGGCGGGACAGAGAATGTGCCGGGTATTGTTGCGCTCGGCAAGGCATGCGAGTTGTCGCTGCGTTATATGGAGGAGGAAAATACCCGCGTCAAAACACTTCGCGACCGGCTGGAAAATAAAATTTTGGCGACCTGTCCGGATTGTATGGTTAATGGCGATACGGAATGTCGGCTGCCGAATACGCTGAATATCAGCTTTGAATTTATTGAAGGGGAGTCGATTCTGATGATGTTGGACCGCTTCGGAATCTGTGCCAGTTCAGGTTCAGCTTGTACGTCCGGTTCGCTGGAACCATCCCACGTTCTGCGGGCGATGGGGGTACCGTTTACTGCGGCTCATGGGTCGATACGATTTAGTCTGAGTCGCTATAATACAGAACAGGAGGTGGATTTTGTCGCTCAGCATCTGCCGCCCATCGTCAACCGGCTGCGGCAATTGAGCCCATTTGTAAAAAAATAAAGGCTGTTTTTTTACACGCTGCGGCTAATTAGGTGCGTTTGTGGGTTGGTAACCGGCTTTGGCCAGCAGTGTTTTGACGCTTTGACGCAAATTCTCGGCGTAGGGAAAGGTAAATGCGGTCTGGGTCGAATCCAGAGCGGCTCCGAAATCCAGCATGGTCTGGTTGCCGATGACGGTAACCGGTACCGGCGGCAGAAACCAGTTGGCGACCATCGCCTTGAGCGATGCGATAAATCCCTCTTTGGCATTTGATCTGGCAATAGAACTAACCTCAGCCTCCATTGTTGGCGGGTTGCTGCCGCGGGTGAAACTCAGGGTGTTAATTCGGGCAATCTGTTCATTAAATCGGTCTTCGTAGTTATATTTCCCATCCACGGGTTTCACTTCAAATAGAGTTGCTGCCACTGGGCTTTTGCCGTCGAGGTCAAAACGAATCTGAAGCGTATCGACTTGACGCTGAGCGCCCTTAATGCAGCCGGAGATGACTAATGAGCCTCGCATGGGACCGTCAACCCGAATAGAGTGAAGCTGATTGCGAAGTATCTTGTCTTTGGGTTCGTTTTTGGAGCTAAAGGCGATAATTTCGTTTGGATCTGCAAGGGCTTCATAGATACCCTGGCCGCAAACCTCAAAGATACAGGTCGTCGTAAAGGTCGAGGATGTTCCTTTGGAAGTCCTTGAAATGATTTTGGCATTAAGCGTGGTATTCGGATCGGTATAAACACTGATGCTTGTGGGCATAATCAGTGGGATAAAATACATAAAAGCGTCAACGTCATTACCCTGACCCTGGTTTGAGTATTCCATTTTCAGTGTTGGCCCCGTTGCTTTAATGCTGCATTCGGTGTCAATGCCCAGGGAAACGCCAGCCAGGACAAGACCGGAAAAAACAATAAAGAATCTCTTAATCATAGCGACCCACATAAATCATAAATTATAATACCTTGTATACGACTTTACTTCGGCTAACCTCCCCCCAAAACTCCATTATAAGGGATATGGCGATTATTTCAATTAACTTTTGATTTGAATCCTGTTATTTGTTTTAATATCAGGTATAATGTATCTTTATTGCCACAAATTTTCACGATTGATTAATAGGGTTATTTCGTATAAAATAGTGCGTTAAAAGCTATTTTGGGAAAATTAAAATGATCATACGAAAAGCTAAAGTTCAGGATGTACCGACAATTCATTTGCTGATTAGTTCCTATGCGGAGCTGGATCGGATGTTATTTCGGTCGATGGCGGATATTTATGAGAATCTTCAGATATTTAAAGTCGCCGAAGATGCCGGCACCGTTGTTGGGTGCTGTGCGTTAAGGGTTGTCTGGTCGAATTTGGCGGAAATTAAGTCCCTGGCGGTTAACCAGAATTATTTCGGTAAAGGTACGGGTAAGGCGTTGGTGCATTCGTGCCTGGAAGATGCCCGTCAGTTAGGGATTAAAAAGGTGTTTACCCTGACCTTGGTGCCGGAGTTTTTCGAAAAAACAGGATTTTGTCGAGCCGAAAAGAACGCTTTTCCGATGAAAGTCTGGAGCGACTGCGCCCAATGCCCCAAGCAGGATCAATGTGATGAAACGGCCTTGATGGTAGAGTTGTAACTTATTTAAATATAAACACTTATCCAACTTGTCGGCGTTGGAAAAGAGCGACCGACAAAGCCAAAATCCCTGTTGTATAGCATGCGGAATAAGCCAATCCTTTGAGCAAATACGATGCTGGAACTGAGCCGTTTTCATAAATAGCATCGCTGACCCAGAATACCTGCAGGTTGGGCAATAATGCAGTATAGGCCTGAGCCCAGAGGTATTTGGCGGCGTATTGGCTGGCCACCCAGTCGCTAATTAACCCGAGCATGAATACAATAATGCAAAAGGTGAGCGTCAACACTACATTGAATCGAGACGAGAACAAGACCGCTACTGCTACCAGAATCAGTGTGCCCAATAATAAAAGCAGGCTGGCATAGATATCAAACCGATTGAAGCTGCTGATAAACGGGCCAATCTGCCATTCCTTGCCGATAAAAGTGAGAAATAACAAGCCCAAAATCGACAGTATTGCGGCGGTAAGAATTGCCGAAGCCGAAAAGCTGAAATCGTAACCATGGTTTAAAAAAGCACTTATGATTAAGCTGGCCAGGAGGATAAACGATCCGATAAATACAACAGGCATATCCGGCTCGTCGCTAACGGTTTCAAGAACACCAAAGCGAATGGTCAGCAGATAGGTTGCGGTAAGCAGATAATGCGCAATAATCACCGCACAGGCGACCCCTGTAAATTTGCCGAGTATGAAAATTGGCCTCGGAACAGGCTTGGACAGAATGGTAGTAATGGTTTTTGTTTCAATTTCTTCGGTAATCGCCCCGGTTGCGCTAAAAACAGCAATGAACAATCCAGCCAGGAAAAGCGTAGATAGCCCCAACTCCCTGAGCAGCTTGATGTCTTCGTCAAGTGTGTACATTGTGATAAAAGGAGCAAGAATATAGAGGAGCACCGCCGCGATGATGATAATCGCGTATACAGGCTGCCTTACTGTTTCAATAAACGTGTTTTTGGCGATACAATATAAAGTTGTAGCTAAATTTTTCATAAAAAGTACTTAACGTATTATGAGAATCTTGTTATATTCCTTTTTTATTTTGAGTTCATAACTGTATTTCGTAAGGCCATTATTCTGACTTTTACACTTTTAGCAATAGAAAGTTCGACGAAATTATAGGATTTTATTAAGAGATAGGGTTGCTTGTATGGCGATATCATCAAAAAAGGCACAAAATACCGCATTATGGGGATTTTGTTTGTCACTGGTTTTTTTTGTGGTTTCATTTTTGTTTGGCGGCTTGTGGGGCACCGGGGTTCTCAATTGCCTGGCGTGGCTGTTGTTGTCCGGGGCGATGGTTTGGCTTCTCTTGCTGATCCAGTTTTTTAACCGTTCCGCGGCCGAGCAGGAAAAATTAGATAAATCACGGCTGTCCAGTGCGTTGCAGCAGGATACTATTTTTACTGGCGGAGCAGGACGGGCGTCAATCTTCGAACAGGCACAAAGGCGACTTGCATTCTTTGAAAAGTGGCTATTGCCGAGTGGTGGGATCGTTATTGCTTTAGTCGAGATTGCCCTGGGGCTTCTATTGCTTCAAAAATTTGCGGGGCTTATCGAGTGGAAGGTACAAAATCCGCTGCTTGGAGCGATTTTAATGATTTTGATCGCCTTTGTCTGTTTCCTGATCAGTCGTTATGCGACAGGGATGAGCAGTGAAACCGCATGGCGGCCCTTGCGTGCCGGGGGCAGCTATTTTCTCCTGACCGCGTTCGTTGCGGCGTTGTCCGCGGTTGCATTAGTATTTGCCCAATACAAATATCCCATAGGGCTGACTATTTTGGAACAGGCCGTTGCCTGGGCATTGATTGTCCTCGGGGTGGAAATCATTCTTAATACAATTATGGATGTTTATCGTCCCCGCGTCGCAGGGCAGTATTGTCAAGCGGGTATTGACAGTCGGCTTTTGGGGCTAATTAATGAACCCGGCGGACTGTTCTATTCGGTCGCCAACGCCATTGATTATCAGTTTGGTTTTCAGGTCTCTCAGACTTGGTTTTATAAATTGCTGGGCAAGGCGATTTTGCCGCTGATTTTGTTTGCTTCGGCGATGTTGTATCTGATGACCTGTGTGGTGATCATTGGCCCTGGCCAAATGGGTGTTGTAGAGCATTTCGGCAGCGCAGATGCCGGCATGGGCGGCAGGCAAATCGGGCCGGGGCTGGCGGTAAAGTGGCCGTGGCCGTTTGACAAAGTGTATGACTACCCAACGGATTTGATTCAGAAGATCAACATTGGATTTGTAGAAGACGATAAAGAGAAGGGTAAATTTGAGAATAATCTTCTTTGGGGCAAGGAGCATTTTAAGGAAGAGTACGATCTGCTGGTTGCCTCGGCAGGCGCCCTTGTAGATAAGAAGCAGGACGGTACTGTCCCAGTAAGTCTGGTCCGAGCGAATGTGCCGGTGATGTATCGCATTAAAGATGTTTCGGCATATCTCTATAATCATACCGATTCCAGGAAAATGCTGGAAACATTATGTTATCGTGAATTGGCCCGTTTTGGAGCCAGCTCTACGGTTGAAACGGACGAAAAGGCGATTGAAAAAAGCCTGTTAGGCCGCGGGCGCATGGAAGCCTCAAGGGTTCTCCGGCAGCGGATTCAAAAGGCTGCCGATGACTCGGAGCTGGGTGTTGAGATTGTGCTATGTGGTTTGCAGGGGATTCATCCGCCGCCAAAGCTTGCGGAAGATTATGAGAATGTAATCGCCTCGATCCAGACCCGTCAAGCGACGGTATTGGACGCGATGGCCGAACGCAACAGAACTCTGATCGAACTGGCAGGGTCTGCGGATGCAGTTGCGTCGCTGTATACTCTGGTTAGCCGCTATTCAAGAGACAAAGAGTCGCTGACGCCGGAACAGGATCAGGCGATGCGTAAAGAGATTACCGCGATGCTGGAATTGTCGCAGGGGCAGGTATTTCAGGCCATTCGGCAGGCTGAGGCGGACGCTTTTGAAAAAGCAATCCTTGCCGAGGCGACCGGCCAGCGTTTTCAGGGGCAGCTGAAGGCGTATCAAGCCAATCCCGCGTTGTATAAACGGATAGAGCGATTAAAAATGCTGGAAGAGACGCTTGTTAACGTACGTAAATATGTCGTAGCCGCCGACTCCAAAGATGCACAGGTCTATATTGTCGACTTGCAGGAAAAGCTGACCTCGTCTTTATATGAGGGGCTGGATATTGGCGCCGAACTGCAAAATAAAAAATGATGATTTAGCGATTCGGTCAATCAAAAAAATAGATAAGGTATTCATAACGGAACAGGATTAGAAGATATGAAAAATGTTTGGGGCATCATCAGTATTCTCGTCGTTGTTGGAATTTTAGGGCTTGCCATGTGTAGCTTTCAGGTTCGCCAGACAGAAACGGCTTTGGTTACCCGATTTGGCCAGCCGGTTCGAACGATCACCGAGCCAGGATTTCAGTTTCGGCTGCCTGTCGGAATTGAAAAAGTGTATAAATTTGATTCTCGCCTGCAGTTGCTGGAAGGGATTTTAGAAGAGACGACCACGGCCGGCAGCGAGCCGATTATTATCAATAGTTACATTGTCTGGCGTATTGACGAACCGAGGAAGTTTTTGGAGCGTGTGCGCGATACCGAAGGAGCGAGAGCCAACCTGCAGAGCCTGTTGCGCAATGCGCAAAATTCCGTGGTCGGGCGGCATGCGTTCAGCGATTTTGTCAACACAGATGTCAGTCAAGTCAAACTGGATGCGATTGAAAATGAAATTCAGGCAGAGATTGTGTCTGTCGCCCAAGAAAGCTATGGTATTGAGATTGCCGCCGTGGGCGTCAAGCGGCTGATGATTAGCGAGAAAGTCTCCGAGAAAGTATTCAGTCGGATGAAGTCCGACCGGAATCGTCAGACCGAAAACATTCTTGCGGCGGGTAACTCCGAAGCCAATAAAATCAAAAGCGACGCTTCGGCAAAACAGAAAGAGCTGCTGGCGATCGCGGAAGCCCAGGCCAAATCCATTCGCGGCGCTGGCGACGCCGAGGCGGCGTCCTATTATAAGATGCTGGATGCGGATCCGGAACTGGCGATGTTTTTACGCGATCTTGAGTCGTTGCGGACGATTTTAAAGAGTCGTTCGACGATTGTCTTCGGAACGGACAACGAGCCGATGCAATTGCTTAAAGGAATTCCGCAAATCAATTCGCAACCGAAATAAACCGTTCTTGATTCTTTGTTTTTTACAGGAAAGATAAAACGAGAAGCAAGATTTAAGGATAAAACAATGTCGCATAATCACGATCATTCACATTGCGGGTGTAAGCCGCGGCAGACGTCGGCGTTTGAACCGCAGGATGCTGCCGGTAAGTCGCTGGGGCAGGCTCTGCGGACCAGTTTTGGGATATTAAAAATTATTATGATTGTCCTGGTGGTGCTGTTTCTGGCCAGCGGGATTTTCAAAGTGCAGCAGGATGAGCAGGCGCTGGTTTTGCTCTTTGGTCAGGTGCAGGGACTGGGCGACGCCCGGATTTTAAAGCCCGGTCTTCAGTACACCTGGCCGGAGCCGATTAGCGAAATTATCCGTATTCCGGTAACCAAAGTGCAAACATTGAAAGTGGACTCGTTCTGGTACTACGAAACCGAGCAGGAAAAGCTGGGACAAAAAAATCCATATCCGCCGGCGACGCTGGATCCTGTCAAAGACGGTTACTGCCTGACACGCAATGAGAGCCTGGCGGGGATGGAAGGGACCGATTACAATATCGTTCATTCCCGCTGGTCGGTTAAGTATTTGATTTCCAATCCAGCGTTATTTTTTGAAAATATGTATTGTCGTCAACCCAGACCCGGCGAAGATTTTTTAGACTCGGCGGCAGAAACCATTAACCCCGTGCTGGAGAGTCTTGCGTCGAATGCGATTGTTGCCACGATGGTGCGATTTACTATTGACGATGCCGTAACGAGCCAAAAAGACATCTCAGGCAAAGTCAAGCTTGCGCTGCAGCAAAAACTTGACGCGATCAAAAGCGGCATTCGAATTGACGATGTTTTTGCCGAGCGTATTATCTGGCCTCGGCAGGTGGACGATGCTTTTCAGGCTTCGATTCAAGCCAGTCAGCAAAGCGAAACCACCAAAACGGACGCACATTCATTCAAAGAAAAATTACTGACCGATACTGCCGGTCCGGATGCGGAAAAGCTGCTGGAAAAACTCAGGCAGCCCAACCTGACGCAATCGCAGAAAGAGGACCTGGTCGCTCAGATGAAAGGGCAGGTTCAGGGGTGGGTTTCCGAATCTCGTGCGTATAAAACGAGGGTTGTCGAGGAAGCTAAAGCGAATGCCGAATACCTGCATAAACTGCTGCCGGAATATAACAAGTATCCAAAGCTGGTTATGCAGCGATTGTATCAGGATGCAATGGAAGAGGTTTTGGCTAACGCAGAAGAAAAAATCGTCATTCAGCCCGGCCAGGGCCAGCGGGAAATTCGTGTGTTGATTAATCGCGACACAAAGAGTTTAAAAAAAGAACCAGAGAAAAAATAAATTGGTTTTAGTCTTTTTTAAGTCACAGATAGACCAGAACTTAGGATTGTTTTTATGGTACATACACATATTGGCGTCAAAGCGACAGAACTCGAACAGGGGCATTCACATAGCGACCAAAATAAAGCTGGGATAGCTTTATTTGCAACGCTGGCCGGCGGAGTACTGCTGCTCAATGCGCAAATTGCATCCTGGCTTCCCGGCACGCTCGGCCTAAACGGCAATGTTAGTCAGGTTGTGGCGATGATTGGTGCGCTGCTGTTGGGGATGCCGATTGTCATTCACGCAGTACAAGGGATCATGCGTGGCCATATGCACATGGATGAACTGGTCGCGCTGGCGGTGATCGCTGCGTTTGCCTCCGGCGAATATATTACCGCCGGCGTAGTTGGCTTTATTATGCTGCTGGCTGAACTGATGGAAACGCGGACTGCCTTAGGAGCCCGGGCGTCGATTGAGTCGCTGATTCGCCTGACACCGACGACGGCTCAGTTGGTTCAAAACGATGGAACGGAAACCGAAGCGAAAGTCGCTTCTCTCAAGACCGGCGATGTCGTGCGAGTCCGTCCCGGCGATAATATCCCTGCGGATGGTCAAATTCGTGCGGGACTAAGCTCAATCAACGAAGCGACAATTACCGGCGAATCCTTGCCGGTGGATAAAGTGGCCGGGATGCAGGTCTTCGCAGGAACATCGAATCTGACAGGCGTGCTGGATATTGTTGTGACCAAAGCCGGGCAGGATACGACCCTCGGCAAGGTGCAGCAGCTGATTATGACCGCCGAAAAAACCCAGCTTCCGGTTATGCGAATGATTGATCAGTATGTAACATGGTATATCCCGACGATTCTGATGATTGCTGCAATTATTTATTTCTTTACCAAAGACCTGAACCGTTCGATTTCGGCATTGGTGATTTCATGTCCATGCCCGCTGATTCTGGCGACGCCTACGGCGATGGTTGCAGCATTATCGGCGGCGGCTCGACTGGGGATACTGGTCAAGAATATCTCACTGCTCGAAATTGCCGGCAAAATTACCGCTGTGGTATTTGATAAGACCGGAACGCTGACAACAGGTCAGTTGTATGTAACGAAATTAGAACCTGCTAAAGGCGTGGAACCGGCGGAGTTATTGGCCTCCGCCGCATCGGCTGAACGCATGAGCAAGCATCCCGCCGCACGGGCGGTCATCGCTCTTGCCAAAGAAGCGAATGTGGATATTCAGCCGGCGGACGAATTTAAGGAAATCCCCGGCAAGGGCGTTACCGGCAAGGTACGCGGTGAATGGGTGATGGTTGGACGCGACAGCTTTTTGAAAGAAAACAGCATCGACATCAGTACCGTTTCGGATCCCTCGCTGCACGAAGAGCAGGGATTTAGTACCCTGTATGTGGCGCGAAACGGCCGCTGCATCGGCTGGATTGGTTTGCAGGATAAAGCCCGTCCGGAAGCGCAGTTTGCGGTCAAGGAATTATTCGACTGCGGTGTTAGACGCATAACAATGCTGACAGGCGACCGCAACGAGGTTGCCAACCGTGTTTCGGCGGAATTGGGTTGTACGGATTACAAGGCGCACTGCCTGCCGCAGGATAAAATGGCGGTCGTAGAACGCATCAAGCAGGATGGACATATTGTTGCCGTCGTCGGCGACGGGATCAATGATGCCCCGGCGCTGGCTGCGGGCGATTTGGGCATTGCGATGGGCGCTGCCGGCAGCGATGTCGCGATCAACTCGGCGTCGATAGCTCTGATGAGCGACGATTTACGGCGGTTGCCGTTTTTGGTGCTGCTGTCTCGTAAGACGCGGGGCGTAATCAATCAGAACCTGTTTTTTGGGATTTTGTTTATTGTGTTGGGGATTACGGCTTCAGCGGTCGGGTGGCTGCCGCCGATTGTTGCGGCGTTTCTGCATTTTGGCGGGTCTGTATTGGTTGTCTTTAACAGCGCCCGGCTTGTGCGTTTCGGCGAACATCTTGCTCCGCACAGTGCGCTGGCAGAAACCCATTCAAAAAAGGTGTAACCCATGAGTACCGATATGACTGAAAATCAATTCGCAATCGAGACTGTTGCATTGACGAAAATTTTTCCCGATTGGTGGGGGCGACAGCGTGTTATTGCGGTCGATAACCTGAATTTGCAAATCAGGACAGGCGAGATTTACGGATTTCTGGGTCCTAATGGTTCGGGCAAAACAACGACCATTAAGATGATGCTGAATCTGCTGCATCCTACCCGCGGGGGAGCTACGGTCTTAGGCGGCGACTCGGCGGATGCGGCGATTTCAAGCCGCATTGGCTATCTGCCCGAAGAATCCTATCTATATCGTTATTTGACGGCGTATGAGACGCTGGATTTTTATGGCCGGCTGTTTGGATTGCCCGGTTCAGTTCGCAAAGAACGCATCGAGACACTGTTGGATATGGTCGGGCTTTCGGGTGCGGGAAACCGTCAGGTGGGGACTTTTTCCAAGGGTATGGCACGACGTATCGGGCTGGCCCAGGCACTGATTAACGATCCGGATTTGCTGATTCTCGATGAGCCAACTTCAGGGATGGACCCTATGGGAACTCGGCAAATCAAAGATTTGCTGGTTGAACTGGGCAAACGCGGAAAGACAATTTTGCTGTGCAGCCATCTGCTGGCTGAAGTTGAAGATATTTGCGACCGGATTGGCATCATGTACGGCGGAAAAATGCAGGTTGAAGGATCGGTCAAAAACCTGTTGGAGCTAACGGGCAAAACGCAGATACAAACTTCACATCTCAATGAAAACAGCCTTGTGAAAATCCAGACCCTGCTCAGGCAGGAAAACTGTGAGTTTGAAATCACCCATCCGATGGATCGGCTCGAAACGCTTTTTGTCCGCACGGTCAATAAGGCTCAGCAGGAGCAACAGGCTACCAGTGGGGTGCAGGCGGGTTCCGGAATTAGCGGATTTCTTGCCGAACGAGAAATTGTACGTCAGCCGGGGATTCTGGATAAACTGGTTGCCGGTCAGGCAGAGACACAAATCGATAAAATACGGGGTGATACGGAAACCGTCGCCGTTACCCCGCAAAAAGCAGAACCTCAGCAGGATGCAGAATTGCTTCGCAAGCTGGCTACGGCAAAAACAGATCCAATCGCCGAAACCCTCAAGCCGCAGCAGGCAAAGTCTGTCGAAGCGGTCAAAATTGATATTCTAAGTCGTCTGGTCGGCAAAGACAAAAATGCCGACGGTTCAACTACTCCTACGGACAGCAAGGCCGCGGGAGAATAAGCCGATGGGTAAAATATGGGCTATCGCACGAAACACCATCGCCCAGGCGATGCGGATGAAAATCGCTGCGGCGGTTATTGTCCTGCTCTTGATTCTGCTGCCGATGATGAGCATGATTATGATCGGCGACGGGACGCTGTTGGGCAAATTGCAGACATTTTCCAGCTATGGGCTCAGTCTTGTCGGATTGCTGTTGAGTATTTTGACGATTGCAGTATCCACATTTACGCTGAGCGATGAGCTTAAGCGGCAGCAGATTTTTCTGGTTGTAACCAAGCCGGTTCGGCGATGGCAGATTATCATGGGGAAGTTTTTAGGTGTTGTTGTTCTGGATATCATTTTGCTTATCTTTTTCAGCGGAGTTATCTATGGATTGACGGTTTCAGTCCCGCGCCTATTGGAGGTTGCCGACGATGAAAAAGCGATTGCAGATGACCAGTTTTTTACCGCGCGTGAAGGGATCAAAGTTGCCCTCGATATTCAAGCGGCGGCCGAGCGAGCCAGAGAGCGGTTCAAGAAGCTTAAGGAAGAAAAAGGGAGAGATTGGCCGCCGTTAAAAATGGCCGAAAAAACCGGCATTGAAGAAAGAATGACAGAAATAGAGGTACTTTCGATATTCGTACAGGAAGAAATGGTTCGGGAGCAAAGTGTAGAACCGGGCCGCGGACGCGTATGGGACTTCAAAGACATTCGTCCGTGGTCAGAGCCAAACACGATGGTATTTGTGCGGTTTAAGTTGGATTCGTCCGTCGCTCCGCCCGATGGGGTGATTTACGGGCTTTGGAGTGTTGGCAATCTGCCGGCGTATCAACGTGGCGATGGGTCATTAACAACGCCAATCTACAATGTCGAA
Source organism: uncultured Pirellulales bacterium (assembly GCA_964630865.1). GTDB lineage: Bacteria > Planctomycetota > Phycisphaerae > Sedimentisphaerales > Anaerohalosphaeraceae > Anaeroglomus. The sequence continues at coordinate 19,604 of CAZVXR010000052.1, forward strand.
CGAAATTCTCCGACGCGGACATCACAGGAGTTTTTTGTCCCCGCGGATGCGGTTACTCAGGACAACTTTCTTGGTGTAGGATTTGTTAATAATCCAAACCTCAACCCCTCGTCGGTTACCATTCAGGAATTGGAGGTGTTGTATAAGGTCGGAACGTTTGGCGGAAATTTCGTGCGTGCTGCCTTGTTGATGCTGGTTAGGTTGGTTTTTCTGGCGGCACTGGGAATTGCGTTAACGACTTGGCTGTCATTTCCTGTAGCGGTTCTGGTGTGTCTGGTTATTTTTTCAGCCGGTCTGGTCAATGGTTTTATTGTCGATTCAATTGACGGTTTGGGTGCAGGGATTGGGCAGGCCTATATGTTTACTGTCAAGCCGCTTCTGATGCTGCTGCCGAGGTTTGATGACAACTACAATCCGGCGGGGTATGTCGTTTCCGGTCGAATCATTCGCTGGCTGTTTCTTCTCAAGGCCGCGGGAGAAACCATTGGAATTAAATCCCTTTTGCTTTTGGTTTTGGGTATGCTGGTATTTAGGCGCAGAGAAGTGGCCAAAAGTTCGGTATAAGGAATCATATTAATGCGCTGGAAAGACTATGGAATTATTCTGAGTGCTATAATGATCGCTGTGGCGATGCTGACTCTGGCGTCCTGGCAGCAGGGTGGAATCCGTACCGACAGGGATAAAATGGGGTTGTCTCTGAAGACCGATTTGGGTGATGCTCCGCCGTCATTAGCGTTTGCGACGGTGGCAATGGGCGCATTTCGGGTTTGATTGTTGATATTTTATGGATACGGGCAGATGACCTGAAGCAAAAGGGGCAGTTTTTTGATGCTAAACAGCTTGCCGATTGGATTACTCTGTTGCAGCCCCGATTTCCGCAGGTATGGGATTTTCAGTCCTGGAATATGGCGTACAATATTTCGGTTGCCATTCCCAATACCCAGCCGGCGGAGCGATGGCGATGGGTTCGCAACGGTTACGAATTGCTGCGGGACAAAGCTATTCCACTAAATCCACACAGCATTATTTTGTATCGTCAGCTTTCCTGGATATTTATTCATAAAATAGGTGACATTTCTGATGACTGTCACATGTATTATAAGACCGAAATAGCCTCGGCAATGCAATTGCTGTTAGGGGACCAGACTAATGCTAATTTTGAAAATCTGGCAGCAGCTCCTCTGGCGCTGGAGGTCTTGCTTTCCGATGCGGAAGTCGCCAAATTTATAGAAGCCCTCAAATTGGCTGATCCAGCCTTTTTGAGTTCGGACAAATGGGTTGAAAATTACTTATCTTTGCGGCAAACGCCGGATCGTTTTACCAAAGAGGCGTCGCAAGTGTTGGAATTGTACCGGGATAATCCTGCTTTGGGAAAAATCGATACATTTGCCAGAGCCTACCAGATGCGCCATGTCTGGAAAATGGATATTGCGTTTATGCAGAAAATGAACGCTATGTATGGTCCGGTGCGTTTTGAAGACCCGAACCATCGCGATCCATTGAACTGGCAGCACCCGGCGGTGCATGCGATGTACTGGTCGGCCAAAGGATTGGAGGTTGCCGGTAAGCCTGAGACCTATCGAGTTGACGAAAAAAATACGGACCGTATTATTTTTCACAGTCTCCAAATGTTGTACCGTTCGGGTAAAACGCTTCTCTATACCAGCAAAGATGGGAGGAAAGACCTGTTTCTTCGCCCAGATTTGCGGATGTTTACCAGTTGCGACCAGACGTGGAAAAAAATGATCGAGAAATATGAGCAGCTTGAACATGGCAATCCCAAAGCGGTTCGCGGGGGGCACAAGAATTTTCTTGAAAACGCTGTGATGACATTCTATCAATCCGGCCATCTCAAAGAGGCGTTGGAAATCTATAAGGAGTTGATTACCCTGTATTCTAAAGATGAGCAGGGGTTTGAAATCGCGGATTACAAATTGCCGATGATGGATTTTCTAAAAAAGCAGATGAAGGACGAATTTAGTTCGCTTGGCATCCGTGATGCGGTGGAAATGGTCAACGGAATGCTGAAAGAAAGCTATTTCCGGTACGCCATTTATGACGATAATGAATCGGCGGCTCGAGAAAAAATGGCTCAGGAAGTCTATCTGTTTTATCAAAAAGAGCATAACGATGAGACCTATCGTGTCGGGTTGCCAACCATCGATCTGCTTCGCTATACAGCGTTTATGGATTTCCTGAACGACCCGCTTTATCCTGAACAGATGCGGATGGGGATGCTTGGGCGGATGCAGGCAGAGCGTCCAGACCTGTTTGAAAAGATTAAGAAGCAGGAACAGCAGTTCTTCGAAGAATTGCGTAAAGAACAGGAAAAGCAAAACACGGAGCAGTCAGGCGAGTCGCCATCGTAGAAAAGAGACGTGATAATTTATGACAAGCAATAAAAAACATGGACTTCTGGCAAAGATAGCACTCAATATTCGCAATCGGATGATTAGCGGCGTCTTTGTTATCGTGCCGTTCATGGTAACGGTAATTATCATTATGTGGCTGTTTAATATTCTGGCCAAATTCATTCAGCCGATCGTGGGCAAGGTGCTTGAATTTTTGCGCAATATTCATCTGATTCAAGAATTACCTGAGGTCTATATCGAGTATGCGGTTTCTTTCGCGACCATTTTATCGCTGTTGTTTTTGATTTACTTGATCGGGGTTGTTGCTAAATTTGTCGCCGGACGGCGGCTATTGGCGATGGGGGAGACCATCTTGATGAAAATTCCGCTGGTTCGGACGATTTACTCGGCTACCAAGCAGGTTACCACCGCAATAACCATGCAGGACAGCGCTTCGTTCAAGTCGGTGGTTCTCGTGGAATTCCCCGGCCCGGGATGCTACTCGTTTGGTTTTCTAACCGGCTCGATTATAGATTCCAGGGGAAACAAGTTCTGCAAGGTGTTTGTTTCTACGACTCCCAACCCGACCACAGGTTTTTTTATTTTGCTCCCTATCGAAAAGGTTCAAAAAATCGAAATGAGTATTGAAGAGGCGTTTAAGATGATCATCTCCGCGGGCATTGTGTCGCCGGAAAAAGTCTTATATTCCAATCAGCCGATGAACACTCAATAGGGATTTACCGAGCGAGCGGTCAGTTTTACAGCAGAGCGTATTTTGTCGTCAATGAAAACAAATCTCTTGGATTATCATTTGCCGCCGGAACTGATTGCGCAGACCCCCGCGGACAAACGCACTGCCTCACGGCTGCTTGTCCTGCATCGTCAGACGGGTAAACTTCAGGATCGTCTTTTTGCCGATTTGCCGGAGTATCTCCGCAGCGGCGATTGCTTAGTCCTCAACAATACCAAAGTCCTGCCGGCGCGGTTTTATTTCCAACGTTCCACAGGATTGCGGATGGAGGCGCTGTTTCTAAACGAGTCGACGCCCGGCCAGTGGCAGATTATGGTTAAAAACGCCCGCCGAATCAAATCGGACGAGACGCTGACTCTGCTTGATAGACAGTCTCTTCCTGCGATGCCGTGTAAAGCCTTAACCCGTACAGAGGATGGCAACTGGCTCGTTGAGCCGCAGGAAAAAGACCCAGCCGAAATAATATTATCCCGCATTGGGTTCGCCCCGTTGCCGCCCTATATTAAAAGACAGGCTCAGAGTGATCCTGCGGCAAACGATCTGGCTCGTTACCAGACGGTCTTTGCGAAAAACCCCGGCGCTGTCGCCGCACCGACTGCGGGACTTCATTTTGACCAGAGGATGCTCGACCGGATGGGGCAGATCGGCATTCACACCGCACAGGTTACGCTGCATGTCGGGACTGGAACATTTAAGCCTGTCCAGACGGAGTTGCTGGAAGACCACCCTATTCATTCGGAAATCTATGAAATGCCCGTCGAGGCTGCCGAAAGAATCAATGCTGTCCGCAGTGCGGGCGGTCGTATTATTGCCGTCGGTACCACATCCGTCCGTACGCTTGAAGCCTCCGCGTGCCGGGGTGTTGCCGTGCCTGCTACGGGCAGTACTCGGTTATTCATTACTCCAGGCTACGGTTTTCAGTTAGTTGATGCGATGATCACTAATTTTCATTTGCCCCGGTCGACGCTTCTGGCGCTGGTGGCGGCGTTTGTCGGATTGGACAACATCATGAACGCTTACCGTCACGCGATCGAAAATCGTTATCGATTTTACTCGTATGGCGATGCAATGCTCCTGCTGTAATCATTTTTGATAGTGAGAAAACGGATGATGATTTATGTTGGTAAGCAACCGCCACTCGGTACAGTCCGCACTAATAGACACATTCTTTGGCGGCAGCGGCATAGTGTTTGAGATTTTCTACCGGTGTTTCAAAGAAATGATCCGACGCGATCATGATGTCGAATGGTACAAATATCAATTTGCATCTAACTCTTTTCTCTTTCACAAGTTGTGTGCTAAGTAAAGTTAATGTGGGGCAGGCCATTATCTGGACACCCGTACTCCTGAGTAGTACTACTCATTTTCGCCATCAAAAGTGCGTGGTCTACGCGCAATAAATGCAATGAATTTTGGGAAGAAGTTTCATTTTGTCGCGATTTATAGATGCTTATAGGGCAATGGGTTAAAATTTATTCTCGAATTTCGCATGGTGCTAAACCCTCAATTCTGGGGTCAAGAGGTCGCAGGTTCAAGTCCTGTCGTACCGACTTTCCACAATATTTGGCCGTTCGGCAAGAATGTCGAATGGCTTTCTCTTTATCAAGAAAAGACTTATGTGTATTACGCAAATATTCATCTGACGGTCGAATTGAGTGATTTCTGGAGATGCGACAGGGTTTAAATTTGGCTTTTGTGAGTCTTTGAGAGGATAACTACTTTTATTATCTCATACCTTCTTTCTTTTTTTGGTACACAAGCAAGTGAATCCCTATTTAATTGCTCGGTGAAAACACCTATTCCACTTCAGCTTTTCGCTCTTTCCTGGCTACGTTTTGAATTACAATGCCCCTTTTTATTGAAAAAATCAGATTTCTGTTTTCTTCTCAAGTAAGTTTGGAACAGCGATTTCCTGAAATACACAAGCAATTTCCTCATCAAGTGTTTTCGGACGCACGTCGATAGGTGGGGCTATGCGGTAGAGTCTCTATTGCCGCATACGGTTTATTTATACGGAGAATGGGTATAAAATGTATCGCACTGTAATCGGATTTGCAGTTTGTTTGATCTGCGGCTGTGGCCTAACGGGTTCATCTCCGCACCCTACGCCTCTTGGCGACGGGATGGCTGCGTTTGAAAACGCCGACAGCGTCGGTTTTGCTTTGGATGATAACTTTTTGCGTCAGAACATAAAACCGAAACAAGACTATCGCATCCGCTGTGGTGATTTACTGGAGCTGCAAACGCCATCGACCGTACAGGTTGTTACCGATGAACTGGCCGAATCAGATAAGATTGAACAGACGCAGCGATTTTTGTCGCGCGTCGGCGAAAATGGCTGCCTGACTTTGCCGATTGTCGGCGTAGTCAAGCTTGCGGATAAAACACTGCTGGAGGCAGAGGCGGCGATATGCGATGCGTATTATCCCCGTTATTTACTGAATCCACCGATCATTGTTACCCGTATCATTGAATATCAAACTCAGTATGTCAGTGTTACCGGCGCCGTAGTCAAACCGGGCACTTATGCTTTGCGGGGCGACCAGATGAGCTTGTTGTCGCTGCTGATGGAGGCCGGCGGTATCAGTGAAAAAGGGGCGACTGTTATTCGCATCTCCAACCCGCAGCGTCAAAACCCCGATTCGCCGGAAAGCAGTCAAAGTCTGCTGATGCCCGTGAAAGGGCTGACGATTCCGTTTGCCGATGCGGCGCTTCAGGCCGGTGATGTCGTCGAGGTTGAGCCGATTCAGGAGCGAGTTGTTACGATTATCGGCCTTGTCGAAAAACAGGGTACATATCCCTACCCGGCCAATGCGCAGTATACACTGCCGCAGGCGATGGCGTTTGCCGGCGGAGTCAATAAAACCGCCGATCCCCGCTATGCGCACATTTATCGTCCCGACAGAGACGGCAAGGTCTATGACGCAGTCGTCAGTATCCAGCCCGGTCGTGATTTTGCGCAGGCGATGGCGGTCATAATCAAGCCCGGCGATATCATCGCCGTCGAACAAACCCCGCAGACGCGGCGCAATCTGCTGATGGCGGATCTTCTTCAGCTTCGTGCCAGTGCGGGCGTTGTCTATAATCGATAGAAAAGGGTTCTGCTTACGGAAAATCAATCGCATCATCTCGAATATCCGGAAACGCCGAAGACCAACGGCTTTTTTGAAACCGTGCTGCCTTATGAAACAGCACTGCGAATCGTGCTGCGCAACCGCTGGTGGATGGCGGGGATTCTGGCTGCCGCGCTGATCGGCGGCGGCGCGTTTACGTGTTATGTCAGCCCGCAATATACCGGTTCAGCCAAGTTGGTTATTGAACAGACGTCGCCCCAGCTGCTCAATGAGACTACCGATAATAAAGTCGCCAAAAATTATCTCTATACGCAGGCGACTATTTTGAAATCCATGGCGATTTATGAAGATGTACTCCATACCGCTTGTCAGCCTGGCGCAGAGCCGACCTTGCGGAGCTTTGCCGAGCAGGCCGGTGCAGCGGCACGCCTGGATCGCGGATTGTCGGTTACTGTTGGTAAGAAAGATGATGTTGTAACCGTTTCTTTCGCCGGCGACAATCCGCAGACGGCCGCGAACATTGCCAATGCCGTGGTGGATTCCTATAAGCGGATTAGTGACGGTAAGCTCAAAAGCACCTCCGGCCAACTGTTGGAAATTCTCAAAACTGAAAAAGAACGCACCGACCGCGAACTGCTTGCCAAGCGTCAGTTGCTGGCTGAGTATAAAAGCCAGAACAAAACGCTGATTTTCAGCGCTAAAAAAGAAGACGTTGCCTCCGAATCGCTGACACGTCTTTCAGAGGCTGTTACGGCCGCACAATTGGACGCCCTGGATGCCGAAGCGCATTATACGGCGGTCAAGGCAATGTCCATCGATGCACAGCAGTTGCGGCAGTATCTTGCAGCGCGTCATGCGTCGGATGCGACGCTGGCAGGCGGCTCCGAAAATATCGCACTTCGCGGCAAGCTTAATACGCTCCAGCTTCAACAGGAAAAACTGCTTCGGGTGTTGACGCCGGAACATCCCTCTGTCAAGGCAATGGAGGATAAAATCGCCGCGACTTTTGGGCAGTTGGAGATTCTCGACAAGGAATATGTTCAGGCTCAGCAGGCAATGGCACATCAGCAGCTCCTTGCCGCCAAACAGAAACTGGAGCAGACCGAGCTTTGTTTCGAACAGCGGCAAAAAGCGGCGCTGGAGATGTATGAAAAGCAATCTGAATATCTGCTGCTGGAGTCGGATTGGCAGCAAGCTAAAAAAATGTGCGACGTGCTGGATGAGCGTATTCGCCAAATCGATGTAACCGAAAATGTCGGCGCATTGAATATTCATATTCTTGAGCCGGCTCGTCCATCCTCGCGTCCTTCGTCTCCGAACGTACCGCGGACGCTGGCAATTTCAGCGGTGCTGGGGTTGGCGCTGGGAGCAGCCGTTGCCCTGCTGCGTGATATGCTGGATGGACGGTTGTGCTGTGATCGCCAGGTCGAGGCGGCAACAAACTGCCCGATCATCGGTGTTCTGCCGCGTTTGCCAAAGGATGTCGTGGCCGAGCGTATCACTTACGCCTATCCGGATTCATCCGCTTCGCAAACGTATCGCCGGATGTGTACCTCCATTTTCTTTGGACTTTTCAAAGACGAGGTGCGAATGCTGCATTTTTGTTCTGCGCGATCCGGCGAGGGGAAAACGACAATTGTTGCCAACCTGGGGATTGCGATGGCTTCTGCCGGACAGCGGACGCTGCTGATCGATTGTCAATTTGCCGCTCCAAAACTGCAATCTATTTTTAAATTGCCTCCATCTGAGGGATTGCGCGAATTGGCGGCCGGTCAATGTACGCCGGCCAAGGCAATTCAGTCAACATTTATCAATGGGCTGGATATTCTTGGCGCAGGATTGACCGGGTCAGATCCGATTTATGTGCTTAACGACAAGCACTTTCCGGCGACACTGAAGATGCTGCGGGCTCAATACGACCGTATTCTGATTGATTCGCAGGATACCGCGTCGCTGTCGGAATCGATGATTTTGTCCTATTTATCGGATGCTACGATTCTGGTGATCCACGGTGAAAAAATAGAAACCAAAACAGTCCAGCGGTTTATTCGCGAGCATCAGGCAATCGGCCTTGCACCCGCCGGGTCTATCATTACGCAAGTCAAACAGCGATCCAGCGTTTATCAGCATGACCAAGTATGGCGTCCCAGTCAGCGTCGTATTCAATTGCAGCCATCCCTTGGTCCGGAGATAAAGAACAAAGACTTTAATTCTGTATTTGAGTATCAGCGATTATGAATGAACTAAATTTCAATTTGTGTGGATATGCAGTCACTGCGGTGCTTACGGCGGCTTTTACGCCGATGGCGATTCGGTTTGCCAAAACGTATCGCATCGTTGATATGCCCGATGCGCGAAAAATTCATGTTATGCCGACTCCCCGATGCGGCGGTGTAGCGGTCTTTATTATCTCGATGCTGTCGATTCTGCTGGCCGAAACAGCCGGTTTTATTTCGCTGTCTTTTCAGCTCAAAACGCTGCTGCTGGGGGCATTCCTAATGTTTGTTGTCGGCCTCTGGGATGACTTGCGGGGTCTGTCAGCAAGGCAGAAACTGGTCTTTCAGATGTGTGCGGCTATGCTGCTGTGTCTGGCGGGCGGGCGTGTTGAATCGATAGATTTATTTGGTCGTACATGGGTATTTGGATGGTTGTTTTCGTGGACGCTGTCGGTGATCTGGCTGGTTGGACTAACTAATGCGATTAATATGATCGATGGTCTGGATGGTCTGGCGTCAGGGCTGGCTGCGATTACACTGGCCCTGCTGGGTGTTACCGCCGTCGGGTTCGGATATTCCGCGATGGCGTTTTGTCTGTTTTCTGTCAGCGGGGCGCTGGCTGGATTTTTGGTCTTTAATGGCCATCCGGCAAAAATCTTTCTGGGCGATTCAGGCAGTTTGTTTCTGGGTTTTTTGCTGGCTGGGGCATCGCTTCAAATCGCCCGTGACGGCTCGCTGAAGATGTATCTGGCGCCCGTAACGGCGCTGCTGATTCCGATTTTCGATGCGCTGCAGGTGATGCTGCATCGTAATCTTGATCGGCGGTCCGTATTTGCGGCTGACCAAAATCACTTTCACCATCGCCTGCTTCGATGCGGTCATTCTCATCAGCGGGCGGTTTTGACCATTTATGGATTGACTTTTATTGCGGTATTGATAGCCATGGTGCAATCGGTGGTATCTCCGGCAATTGCCGCGGCGATGTTCACGATTTATTTTACCGCGATTGTATTTGTATTTCGACACGTCGGGGCGGTACGTTTTCGTGAAATGATTGCTGGATTGAAAAATAACGCCCAGCATAACCGCCAGATTCGTTATGAGCGTCGTCATTATGAGCGTATCGAACTGCATTTTCAAAAAGCCGATACCATCGGTCAGTGGTGGAATGCGGCGTGCCTGGCCGCGGAGTCGCTTGGCTTTCGCGGACTTTGTTTTTCCTGTCAGACCGCCGACCAAACACCTTTCGAGTGGGTCTGGCAGCATTGCTCCGCGGTCTGCGATGACAAGACTATCGCGATGGCAATTCCCATCCATGACCCCAAAACCAAAAAAACACATTGGCTTCGCATCGATACGTTGTCGGAGGGGTCATTTGAAAGTGTCGGTCGAAATCTGATGCTCTTTGCGCGTTTGATCGACCGATACGGCAAAATGCAGTCTAACGGTTATGAAAAAAAGCTGTTGTCAGCCCTTTTCGAATGCGGCCAGTCATCCGGCATCCAGGAACCTGACAGGCAGGAGGCGTATGAAACCATTGTGGCTTAAATCACTCCAGCTTCTGATGACATCCCAAAAAGGGTTGGTCAAAGATGGATTTTTGACCCTGATGGACCAGTCCGGCTATAGCGCTGCTTCGATGCTGACCGGCGTTCTGCTGGCACGGAGCTGCGGAGCGTCGCAGTTTGGCGTGTTTGTACTGATGCTGACGTATATCTTCTTTGCCAAAACGTTTGCACGCAGTCTCATTACGGTACCCTTTTCTGTAAATTATCCAAAGCTCAATGACGATCTCAAAAAGACGTTATTGGGTAATACTTTAATTCAGTATCTTGGTCTTACAGCCCTGCTGGCGATAGGGTTATGGCCGACAGCATGGGTGCTGAATAAGACGAATTCTTCCGCCGACAGTCCGACCGGATATTTTGTGTATGTCCTGGCGACAATGCTGCTTGCGGATTTTGTGCGGACCGTCCTGCTGTG